>CAZSQW010000049.1:1284-6119 GCA_964609055.1 uncultured Candidatus Peribacteria bacterium | reverse complement strand
ATAAGTATTATTTTTTCTTTTTTTAAACACTCTTGTTCTAAAAAAATATACAAGATTGCTTAGCTAAAGTTTTTTATAAAAAGTATTGACATTGATTTTCTAAAAATGTTAAAAACTAGATTTCAGCCTTTATACAAAGAGTAGCTAAGTAGTTGTTTACATTTTGTGAACAAGAAAGGGTGTCAAGAGAAAAGTTAACTTTGACTATTATTAAGTTTTGGCTAAATTATATATAAGCAAAAGACAGAAATAGTCTTAAATAAAAGTAAAATATCTGATTAAAAAATACTATAAAAACAATGGAAAATATCTACAAATTAAAAAGTATAATAACTAACCTTACAAAAGAAGTAAAAAAACAAGATTTCTTAGTTTATTTCAGAAAAATGTCTATATTAGAAATAAAAGATAATGTAATAACTTTTGGTGTTGAATCTAGTTTTACTAAAAACAATCTTGAAGCTAAATTTATTAAACAAATATTATCTGCTTCACAAAAAGAGGATAATGAAATTGTTTGAGTTAAACTAGATATAGATGATAAAATTGATATTCCATCAAATACTCAAGTAGTTGATTGTACTAAATATTACAAAGAAGCTACAAAAACTGTTAAAAACTCTAAAAAAGATAAAATTTCAAATTGACCAAATACTAAAATAAGATCTGTAAATGAAAGATATACTCTTGATAAATTTATAGTTGGACCAGATAGTCAATTAGCTCATTCTGCTTGTGAAGCTGTGACAAAAAATCCTGGTAAATCTTATAATCCATTATATATTTATGGTGATGTTTGATTATGAAAAACTCATTTACTTCAAGCTACTTGAAATAAAATATTAGGTAAATTTAAAGGAAAAAAAGTTGTTTATACAACTGCTGATAAATTTATAACTGAATATGTTTCTGCTGTTAAAAAAAGAAGTGTAGAAAGATTAAGAGAAAAATATAGAGAAATTGATGTTTTAATTATTGATGATGTTCAATTTTTAGCTAAAAAAGAACAAACTCAAAATGAATTATATAATATTTTTAATTTATTATATGAATCAAGTAAACAAATAATTATTTCAGGTGATAGAGCTCCAAAAGAATTAACTCAATTAGAGTCAAGATTAAGATCAAGATTTGAGTGGGGAATAACTGTTGATATTTGAAGACCAGATTTTGAAACAAGGTTAGCTATTATTCAAGAAAAATCAAGAGAAAGAGAATTTTTAATTCCTCAAGATGTTGCTGAATTTATTGCTGCAAATGTTACTGAAAATGTTAGAGAATTAGAGTGAGTTTTAAATCAACTTATAGCTGAATATGAATTAACGTGAAGTACTCCTATTTTAACTAGAGTTGCAGCTAAATTAAAGCAATTAAGTTATACAAATGATTTACTTTGAGCTCCAAAACAAACAGTAAATAAAATTCAAATTAAATCTTATGAAGATATACTTGATGCTGTTTCTAATCATTTTGGTATTGAAAAAGAGGGTATTTTGTGACCAAATAGAAAAAAAGAATTTATGATTCCAAGACAAGTGTCAATGTATTTATTGAAAACAAAAATGAATTATACTTATCAAAGAATTGGTAATATATTTGATGGAAGAAATCATGCAGCAGTATTATATTCTTGTAATAAATTAGGTTGTTTATTGAAAAAAGATCAAAAATTATTACATGAAGTAAATATTATTAAAGATTGAATTTGATTATAAAATGAAATTAAAAGATTTACATACTAATCTTGAAAAAGAAATTAATCTACTAAAATTTTATCCTAAGAAGGAAATTTCAGTAGATTCTTTTTTAATTGATAAAAATATAATACAAGATATTTCACAAAACAAAATAAAACAAAATATAAATTTAAAAAACAATTCAGATATTAAAGTTAAAAAAATAAATAAAAAAAATAATTTTGATTCACTTAATTTTAATAAAAAAGATATAAGTATTGATTTACATTTAAAAATAAAGAAAAATAAAAGGTTTAGCTATTTTAAAAAAAATAAAAGTATTTTTAAATTTCCTAAATTTTTTATCTATTTTTTATTTTTTATTTTTATAATTTTTACAAATAAAATAGCAGTAGAATATTTCACAAATTCTTGATATAAAAAAATAATAGATTTAAAAAATAATAATAGTGAGGAAAATTTAAAATCTGCTAAATTAGATTTTATGATTTCAAATATTTTATTTAAACCATTTTCAATTATACCATTACAAAAAATAAAAAATGCAGATAACGCTATTTTATGAGGACTAAAAGTAACTAATTTATTATTAGAATTACAAAATTTTCAAAATGGAGTAAATCAATTAATAGAAAAAAAATGAATCTGAAATATAATGTTTTCACAATTATTATTTAATAATAAAAAATTATTTAAATATACTGAAAAAGAAATTTGAGAAATAATAAAAATATATAATAATATTTATTTAAAAGATAATAAAGATTTACAATTAAAATTAAATTTTTTTAAATGAAAATTAAATGAAATACAATTCTATAATAAAGTTATAAATGATAATTTTCAAACTTTTTTAAATACTTTATGACATAATAAAAGAAAAAAATATTTAATAGTATTTCAAAATAATGATGAAATTAGACCACAATGAGGTTTTATGTGAAGTATGTGAATAGTAGAAATATTTAGATGAAAAATTAAAAAATTTGAAAAAAAAGATGTATATAATTATGAATTCAAAATAAAAAAAGAAAATTTTATAAGAGAAAATGCTCCTAAATGATTAAATAAATTAACTCCAAAATTAGGTTTAAGAGATTCCAATTATTTTATAGATATTCAAAAATCTTCTGAAAAAATTAAATTTTTTATAGAAAAATCATGATATGAAATTGATGGAATAATTTATATTAATAAAAATAGTTTATTTAAAATATTAAATTTAGTTTGAGAATTTGATTCAAAAGTATTAAATACAAAAATTAACTCTTCAAATTTTTCATTAATTATGAGTAGTTTAGTAGAATCTAAAAAATCACATATTGGAACATTATGAACTCCAAAACAAGTTTTATTTGATTTTATGGAGGAATTTAAACAAATACTAAAGACTAAAAAAATAAATAATATTGATGTAGTTAAAATATTATTAGATGATATAAAAAATAGGGAAATAATTTTTTATAATTTTAATGAATTAAAAAGAGATTTATTAGAACAATTATGATTGTTTAATCCTATAAAATATAATGAAACTTTAGATTTTAATTATCCAGTTTTTACATCTATATCTTGAAATAAAAGTGATAGATTTATTAATATAAATTTTAATAAATCTATCATAAAATGAGAAGAATGTTCATATATTACAAATTTTGAAATAAAATTAGAACATCTTTTTAATAAAAAAGATGAAAAAGAGATTTTGAATACTTTTAAAAAATTCTGAATAAAAGAAGATATTTCAAGGTTATTATATATTCAATGAAAATGAACAAATAAACAATTTATAAGAGTTGTAATTCCTATAAATGCAATTATACAAAATAAACAATATAGTATTTTTAAACAAGATAAAAATACAAAAACAATAGATTTTTTCTTAAATACAAATAGATGAGAAAAATCAAGTTATAATATAAAATATATTTTACCTAATATAAATTGTAAATTATATAATTACAAGATATATAAACAACCTTGAGTTAGAAAATATAATTTAAACTTAAATATATTTTGAGAAAGAAAAAAATTTACAAATATTAAAAATGATTTATTTATAAATTAAAAAATAAAAATGAACTTAAATCCAAAACAAGAAGAAGCTAAAAATAAAATTGATTGACCATTATTAATTATTGCTGGAGCAGGGAGTTGAAAAACTGCTACTTTGACAGCTAGAGTTGAATATATGATTAGTCAAAAAAACATTAGTCCTGAGAGTATTTTGATGGTAACTTTTACAAATAAAGCTGCTGGAGAAATGAAAGAAAGAGTGGCTAAAGTTTTGAATACTAATGCTCCTAGAAGCCTTTTTGCTAGTAGAAATTTTCCTTCTGTTGGGACTTTTCATAGTATTTGAATATTTATGCTTAAAAAATTTTTAAATCCAAATAACACAGAACTAGATAAAAATTATTATGAAGAAATTTGTGAACACTTATCTTTGAGAAAAGATTTTGTAATTTATGATGAAGCTGATAAAATGTCACTTTTGAGAAGTATAATAAAAGAAGATTTACAATTAGATATAAAAGAATTTCCACCAAGACAAATAGCCTTTTATATTAGTAATGCAAAAAATGCACTAGTAAATGCAAAGCAATATGAAAAAGAAGTAGACTCTCAAATAAAAGAAATTGTTTGGAAAGCATATATAAAATATGAAGAAAAACTAAAGCAAAATAATGCTATGGATTTTGATGATATTTTAATAAAAGCACTAAATTTATTAAAAATTCCAAAAGTTTTAGAATATTTTCAAAATAAATGGAAATATTTAATGATTGATGAATACCAAGATACAAATGCAAGTCAATATGAAATTGTTAGACTTTTAGCTTTAAAATTTAAAAATTTAGCTGTAGTTGGCGACGATTCTCAGTCAATTTATAGCTGGCGTTGAGCTGATATGAGAAATATAATTAATTTCAGAAAAGATTACCCAGATGCTTTAATTATAAAATTAGAACAAAATTATAGGTCTACAAAAACTATTATAGCTGGAGCAAATGCAGTAATTAAAAATAATACAAGTTGAATAAAAAAAGAACTTTGGACAGATAATATTGAAGGAAATAAAATTACATATATTGAAGCTCCTGATGATAAATTAGAAGCAAAAATTATTTGTGATAT
>CAZSQW010000049.1:0-1184 GCA_964609055.1 uncultured Candidatus Peribacteria bacterium | reverse complement strand
TTATATAGATAATTTAATTTTATATAGAACAAATGCACAATCAAGAAAAATAGAAGAAGCATTAATGATAAAAAATATTCCATATAGAGTTATCTGAGGGCAAAAATTTTATGATAGAAAAGAAATAAAAGATATTTTAAGTTATTTGAAATCAATTTTTAATCCAGATGATATAATAGCTACAAAAAGAATTATAAATACTCCAACTAGAAAAATTTGACCAAAATCTATTCAAACTCTTGATCAATATAGAGAAAATTTTGGACTAAATTATTTTCAAATAATGGAAAATGCTGAAGAAATTGAAGAGCTAAAACCAGCTGCTAAAAAAGCCATTATTGCTTTTTATGCAATTTATAGTGAATTAATTAATTCTTCAAATAAATTAGTAGTTACAGATTTAATTAAATTAATTTTAGAAAAAACCGGCTATTTTGAATATTTAACAGAGTGATTACCTAAAGAAGAAAAAGATGCAAAACAAGATAATATTGATGAATTAATAAGTGTTGCAAGTGAATATAATGGTATGGAGCCAAGAGAAAGTTTATCTACTTTTCTAGAAGAAGTTGCATTAATTACAGATATGGATACAAAAGATGAAAGGTCAGATTATGTAACACTTATGACTATTCATACTTCAAAATGATTAGAACAAAAAAGAGTATTTTTAACAGGTTTAGAAGAATCTATTTTCCCAAGTTTTAGATCAGTTTCAGATAATGTTGCTCTTGAAGAAGAAAGAAGGTTATTATATGTGGCTATGACTAGAGCAAGAGAAGAATTATATATTTCTAGAGCTTCAGAAAGATTTAATTTTTGAGATTATGTAAGAAATCCAGTTTCAAGATTTTTTAAAGAAATTCCAGTAGAAGTTATAGAAAATTATGAAATAAAATTTAATACCCCCAACCCCTTTGGAGGGGCTTTCTGATGAAATAATTTAGATTTATGAGTTTGATTTTGAGAAAGAAAAGTTTTAATAAAAAAACCAAAAACAAATAATAATGTTTCTGATTTTGCTAGATGAGATAAAGTTTCTCATCCAAAATTTGGAGGATGATTAATTGTTAGTCTTAATTGAGAATTAGCTGAAATTGCTTTTTCAGGAAAGGGAATTAAGAAAATGAATATTAAAATTGCACCAGTTAGAAAGGTTTAATTTTTTGATTTATTTTTAATCT
>CAZSQW010000048.1:0-6212 GCA_964609055.1 uncultured Candidatus Peribacteria bacterium | reverse complement strand
TACAAGTATATTATATATTTTTTTCATTTTTCTAAAAATGTTTAATATAAAATATGAAAAGGGTTTTTTAATATAAATATATCATTCACTTACTTTTCTGAAATCTTTTGTTAATTTTCATTTAAAAGTTGTTACTCATGATAATGTATGATTTTTAACTCATTCTGGAGCAACTCATAAAAAATCATATATTTTAGAATTTGTATTTTGTGCTATTTGAATAGCCTTCCATTGAAGTAAATAAGGAGCCATCATATTTCTATATTCTTTTTTAGAAGTTGAAGCTCAATAATAATAAATAGAAACTTCTTTGTTAAATACAAAAATTCATCAAGCTATAACTTCTCAATTTTTATAAGCTAATAATAATTTAGAATTATTAATATTTGTCAAAAATGAAGTATAATATTCTATTGAATGTCCATTAAAATTATCTCTTGAAGTTGTTTCTAACATTAAATTATAATATAATTTAATGTTAGAAACTTTTTTTTCCACTTCTTTTATTTCTATTTCTTTTTTTTGAGCAATTTTAATATTATATCTTCCTTTTGGTTTCATTTCTTTTAATATTTCATCTTCTGTTTTTTTTAAATCAATAACTGCTGTATATTCATTAATAAATTTTTTATAATATCATTTTTTTAATTTAAATAAATTTTTATGTATAATATTTTTTCATTTATTATAATCCAAAGTTTCTATTTGAAATAAAAGACAATCATTATCTTTTATTATTTTTTCTAACTTTGTAAAGATTTTTGTATTTAAAATTTGTTCTAAATTTATTCCCAAAATAAAAAGTCAATATTGTCACATTCCAATACTTCTTTTTTCTATTTGAATTTTTCAAATATAAAAGATTTTTTCAACCTGATTACCTTCAAGTAACATTTTTCACCACTCTTTTGTTTGCCAAAGGAACATAATTTTATTTTTGTAAATAATTAATTGCTTTTCAAGTTAATTTTCTTCATCTAGGACTTCTCTCTAAAAATCATATTTGAAGTAAATATGGTTCAATAACATCTTCCAAAGTAGCTTCTTCTTCTCATATTGAAGCTGAAATAGTAGATAATCAAACTGGTCAAGAATTAAAATTATTCAAAATAATATTTAAATATTTTTTATCTAAATAATCAAGTCCTAATTCATCAATTCAAATATCTTTAAAAATTTCTAATAAAATTTTAAAATCTGAAACATTTTTTCAAATAGTATGATAATCTCTAATTATTTTTAATAATCTATTAGCTATTCTTGGAGTTCATCTTGATTTTTCAGCTATCATTTCTAAAATCTTTTCAGGTAAATTTATTTCTAAAATATTTGAGTTTTTTCAAATAATTTTAGTTAAATCTTTTATATTATAAAAATCTAATTTTAAAACATTTCAAAATCTATCTCTAAGTGGAGATGAAATATTTGATAATCTTGTAGTTGCACCAACCAAAGTAAAAGGCTTTAAAGGCATTTTTACAGATTGTGCTCAAGTTCAACTTCCTACCATAATATCTATAGAAAAATCTTCCATTGCAGTATATAAAATTTCTTCAATTTGAGGCCTTAATCTATGAATTTCATCAATAAATAAAATATCATTTTTTTCTAAATTAGATAAAATACTTACTAAATCTGATTGTTTTTCAATAGCTGGACCAGAAGTAGAACGAAGAGATGTTTCCATTTCTGAAGAAATAATATTTGAAATTGTAGTTTTTCATAATCAAGGTGGCCCATAAAAAAGAATATGATCTAAACTTTCTTTCCTAATTTTAGCTGAACTAATAGAAACCATTAAATGTTTTTTAATCAATGGTTGTCCTATATAATCTTTAATTTTTTTAGGTCTAAAAATATTAATAAATTCTCATTTATCAATATTTTTTTCTTTTGCTGTTATAATTCTTGAATTATTAATTTTACTTTGTTTCTTATTTGAAGATTCTATCATTTTTTATAAAGATTTATTTTATATACTTTTATTATATTACTTTTTTACAAAAATCAATTTTTTTTATTTACTATTTTAGTAATTTATAAAAAAAAACTTAAAAAAATTGTTATTTTTATTTTTTTTATATATAATATGTAAAATTATTTATTCAAAAAACAATATGCACATTTGATTAGACTTAAGATTTTTAAAGTCATGAGAAAAATATTCAACTTTTATTGCTATATTAATGCAACATTTAATAAGTATAGATACTGAAAATAATTATACATTTTATTTAAGTAATGAAAATAAAGCAAATTTTTCTGATAAAATAAAAATTGAATATATTAAAGAAAAACCTTGAAGTTTTTTTGAACAATTTAAATTTTTTATAAAATTAAAAAAAGACAAAAATGATATAATGATCTTTTTTGATGAAAAAAAACCACTTTGGCATTCTTGAAAATATATTTTATTTATTGAAGATTTAAAGGAATTACATTATAGTAAACAAAAAAGTAGTCTAATTAAATTTTTAGAAGATTTATTTTTAAAACAATCTTTAAAAAATGCATATAAAATAATTTCATTTGAAAATAAAACTAAAGAAGAATTAAATGAAAAATTAAATATTGATGAAAATAAACTTGAAGTTTTATATCCTTTTTTTACAAAACAAAATATTGGAAAAGATAATATTATAACTAATATAAAAACAAAATACTCTATTAAATGAGAATATTTTATTTATTCTTGAGGAATTTGAAATAATAAAAATTTATCTAAATTAATTGAAGTTTTTAAAAAAATAAAGCAAAAAAATATTAATGTAAATTTAGTTATATTAAATCAAGAATTAACAGAAGATATATATATTAGAAAAGAAGTTGTTGAAATGTGAATTATTGAAAAAATATTTTTTGTGTGAAATACTTCTTTAGAAGAAAAAAAGGCTTTTTATAATGAAGCTATTTGAAGTATTTTTCCTTCTTTATATGAATCTTTTCCTTTTGAATTAACTGAAAGTTTAAGTTATAATTCACCAATTTTATCATCTTCAATAAAACAAATAAGAGAAATAATGTGAGATGAAATTTCTTATTTTTCTCCTGTTAGCTCAATTGATATTATTGAGGCTATTGAAAATTTTTTAGAAAAATGAAAAAAAAGAACTAATTATGATAACCTTTTTATAAAATATTCTCCAGTAAATTCTTCTAAACATTTATTGAAAATAATACAAAAAATATAGATTTAATTATTAAAAATATATTATGAAAAAATATGAATTATATGAAGAAAAATTATTCCAAAGAATTGATAAATGTATAAAATCCCTTTTAAATAATGGCTGAGAATATGAATTATGAAATTTAGATCCACATGATAGAAAAAGAATTCATAGTTATATAGCTACAAATTATGATAATATAATTTCTAAAAGTAGATGAGAATGAAAAAAAAGACAAATGTTTTTGCTTATAAAAAATAAAAAAATAGTTAACAAAACAAAACTGACTATTGATATAGATTGAAACTGAATTTAAAATTTTATTATAAATAACAATGATTAAAATATTTTTTTTAAGTATATTACTTATACTTTCACTAATTTCTTTTTATTTAATAAATGAATTAAATTATAAAAAAATAAGAGAAATAAAATTAAATATAGTAGAGCATCCAGAAAATTTACCAACTATTGAAGTTGCTAAAAATACATCTTTTTGATTTGCAAATTTAAAAGCTAATTTATATTGGTTAGAAACTATTCAATATATTTGATGAAATGCTGTAAGTTCTGAATATAAAAAATATTTATATTCAATGCTTAATATTATAACAGAATTAGATCCCTATTTTAAACACCCTTATAATATTTGAACACTTTTACTTCCTTCATATAATAACAGATATGAAAATTTAACACAAAAAGAAAAAAATATACATACTGAACAAGCAATTAAAATTGGAAAAAAATGAATAAATACTTTTTGTGATATTAAAAAACTTGAAGCAATAAAAAATGAATATAATTTTTATGAATTAAAAAATAATGAAAAATTTAAAAATCCCTGTACAAATTATAAAATTCCATATAATTTGGCTTTTGTATATTTTCATTATTTAAAACAACCTGATATAGCTTCATATTATTATAGAGTAGCTTATGCTAATGAAAATTCAATTGAATGAGCTAAAATTATGGCCTCTATTATGAAATGAAAATGATGAGATAGAGAAAAGGCATTTTTTATGTTTTTGAATATGGCAAGTGAAAGTGAAGATGAAAATATTATATGTAAAAATTTTTCAAAAGAATTATTAAAAGCATCTAAAAATATAGAATGAAAAATTTTTCTTAGAGAAGATACATTATTTATAAAACAAATTGAAGAATTCAGAAAAAAAATATTTCCTAAAAAAGAAAGTAAAGACAAAATAGCAGATAATCTTTCTTGTATTACTTTTTTAGATAAAGCAGTCAGAGAATTAAATTTAAATTATATAGAAATTGCTAATCAAAATTTTAAAGAAAAAACTTGAGAAAATGCAACTAATGCAAAAAAATTATATCAAAAATGATTTTTACATTTTCTCCCTACAGATCCTCAAAATAATGAAGAAAACACAAATATAATTTATTATTATAATGATGATACAAAAAATTATGATTATAGATCATGAAATTATTAATAAAAGACATAATAAAACAATAACAAAAAATTGTTATTGTTTTATTATGTCTTTTATTACTTTATCTATTTTATTATAATGATAAAGTATAAAATCATTTTCATATAGTAAATCTTCTTCTATAACTTTATATTTTTTTCAAACAAAAGCATTTTTATCTTTAATTTTTATTGGTTTTTTATTTTCTAAGTTTTTATATTTATCTGCCATTTTTTCAGAAATATATCAATTATTTACTATAAAATAATCAATAATTCATTCTCATAAATATTTTTCAACAGTGTCTATAAAATTAATTGCTTCAAATCAAGTTGTTTCTCAAGGTTTTGACATTGCATTGCAAAAATAAATTACTTTTGCATCTTTATTTTTTAAAATTGCTTCTTTTATTCATTTCACAAGTAAATTTGGAATAACAGAAGTATATAAATCTCAAAATGATATAATTATAACATCTGACTTATAAATTGCTTTAATTGCTTTAGGATTAGCAGAAACTTCTGGAGTTAAATATGCATTTATTATAGGAGAAGATTTAGAATCTAAGTCTAAATCTATTTTAGTTTCTCATTCTATAATTTCTCAATTTTTTAATTCAACATTTAAATCTGAAGATTCTAAAGTGACAGGTATAACTCTTCATTTTACTTTTAATAATTTTGCAAGTTGTTTTAATCATTTGTCAAAATTTCCTGTTATTTCAGTCATAGCTGTAATAATTAAATTTCATAAACTATGTCAAGAAATTACAGAATCTTTTTTAAATCTAAATCAAAATAAATTTTTAATTATTTCATGTTCACTAGATAATGCAATAAGTGCTCTTCTAACATCTCAAGGTGGTAATATTCCAAATTCTTTTCTTAATATTCCTGTAGATCATCAACTATCACTCATAGAAATAATTGCAGAAATATTATATTCTTTATTATCTTTTATTGCTGTAAGTAATCAATAACTTCAATTTCATCATCATATAGTTGTTATATTTATTTTATTTTTATATACCATTTTTATTTTATTATTTCTCAAGGTAAGCTAGTAAATCATTCAGGGAAAATCCTTGCTGGATAGCAAAGAGTATTTATTCCAAGGCTAGAATTATCTCAAAGTATAATTCATAATTTTTTTAGTCAAGTTTCAACTAACTCTCATTTAACTAAAGCTCTCATATTTTTTTTATCATGCCTTAAATTTGCAACTTTAAAACCACCTCCAAAATTACAATTATTTCAAATTATAGAATCTCAAATATAGCTTAAATGTCCTGCATTTGTATCATTTCAAATACTTGAGTTTTTTATTTCTACAGAATTTCAAATATGACAATTATTTCAAAAAACAGAATTTCATCTAATATAACAATTAGGTCAAATAACACAATTTTCTCCAAAAATAACATTTCATTCAATATAGGTTCAAGATTTCAAAATACTTCATTTTCATAAAATAATATTTCATTTTATATTAACATTGTTTTCTACTTTTCAATTTATTTCTGATTTTTTTATTTTTTCTAAAAAATATTTATTTGCATTTAAAATATCCCAAGGATATCAAACATCAATAAATTCTC
>CAZSQW010000047.1:0-6271 GCA_964609055.1 uncultured Candidatus Peribacteria bacterium | reverse complement strand
TATTATATTTATTACATAATTCAGAAATATTTGAAATTCAATTAAGATTATCATTCAAATAAGAAATTTTTTCTTGAGTATTTAAAAAAATATCTTGTTTTGCTTCTTCTTTTGTTTTTGGTTCAAAAATTACATTTTCAAAATTTTTCATATTTTTATAAATTATTTAATAAAAAATTAAAACTATTTATTTTTTGTTTTTTAGTGTTTGCTTCCTTGTAAGTCATTCAATCAATACTTACAAAATTATTTTTTTCAATTTCTTCAATTTCTTTTAATTCAAGTTTTTCTATAAAATGAACTACACTATTATAAAAATTATCTAATTTTTCATCAGATATTTTTGCTATTGCTCATAAAATTAATTCTTTATCATTTTCTGGAATATCAATTTTTTTAATTAATTTTCTTAGGAGTAATTTTTTGGTAGCAATTTCAGATTGTTTTTCCCAAAATTTGAATATCATCTTTTTTATATTTAAATAAATTATTTTTTAATTTTTTATTATTAAATAAATTTTAGAATTTCTATTTTTATATTAATATATTTATATAGTATTAGTAATAATAGAAATTGTTAAAATATTAATTACTTAATAATTTAGCTTCTATAATAGAGTAGCATAAAAAGATTTTTTTTGCAAATATTTTAAATATTAAAAAATTGTAAATAAATTATAAATAAAAGCTAATTTAAAGTATATTTATTTTTTTAACATTTATTTATTGTTTAATTTTTTTTTTATATTGACTTGCCTTTTTCATATAAAAGATATAATTTTTTTGTTTAAAAGTTTTTATTAAAAATTTAAGATTAAAAATATGAATATTAAAAAAGGTTATAAAATAATAATTATTTTAACATTAGTTTTAACAAGTTTTTTACTTTGAATGGGGTATTCTGATAAAATACAGGATTTTTATGTTAATAATATATTAAAAACTAATAATGTAATAAATAATAATAAAATAAATGGATTAGATTTATCTAATTTATTAGAAGTACATTCTATTATAAAAAAAGATTTTTATAATATTAATGATATAAAAAAACAGGATTTAATTGATTGAGCATCAAAATGATTAACTAAAGCTCTTTGAGATAAACATTCAGAATTTATGTCAAAAAAAGAAAATATTGATTTTTCTAAAATGTTATCAGGTGATTTTGAATGAATATGAGCAGTTGTTGATAAAATAGAATTTTGAGTAAAAATTGAAAGAATTTTAAAATGAAGCCCAGCAGAAAAATATTGATTAAAAAATAATGATATTATTATTGAAGCAAATAATGAAAAATTAGAAGAACTAAATTTGTATGATGCTGTAGCTAAAATAAAAGGTCCATCAGGAACTAAAGTATTATTAAAAATTTTAAGATTATGAGAAAAACAAGCTATTAAAATTGAGGTGACAAGATGAAAAATAAAAATACCATCAGTAGAAGAAAAATATTTTGAAAAAGAAAATATAGGTTATATTGCTATAAATTTATTTGGAGAAGAAACATCAAGTGAATTTACTAAATCATTAAATAATTTAAAACAAAAAAATATAGATGGTTTAATAATTGATTTAAGAAATAATTGATGAGGATATTTAGAAAGTTCTGTTGAAATTTTATCAGAATTTATTAAAAATTGAGAACTATTAGTCACTACAAAATATAGAAATAAATTTTTTAATGAAATTTATAATAGTAGAAATATAGGTTGAATTTTTGATAAAAAAATTGTTATATTAATTAATGAAAGTTCAGCTTCAGCTTCAGAAATAACTGCTTGAGCATTAAGAGAATATAATAAAGCAATTTTAGTTTGAGAAAAATCATATTGAAAATGATCAGTTCAAAAACCTTTTATTTTAAATAATGGTTCAATGTTAAAATTAACTATTGCAAATTGGTATACTCCTAAAAATAAAAATATAGATAAAAATTGAATAATTCCAGATATTGAAGTATCAATAAAAAAGAAAGATTATAATTTAGAGGAATGTATAAAAGTTTGAAAATGTGATAAAAATTTAGAGCAAAAAGATTTTGAAATATATGATAGACAATTAGAAGAAGCTAAAAAAATATTAAAATCATTTATTAAAAAATGAACTTTACAAATAGTGGTTGATGAAGAAAATGAAAGACTTTGAAATAAAGTTGATGAAGAAGAAAAGAAATAGAAAAATATTTCTTTTTTTAGTTGAAAAAAATAGTAAAACTTGTATATTTATAAATATTAAAAATTAATCTAAAAATTATGGATTTCACAAACCTAAAAAAAACAGATAAAATAGCTTATGATTTAATTATGGCTGAAAAAAATAGACAAGAAACTTCACTTGATATTATTCCTAGTGAATGTTTAGCTAGTTTATCAGTAATTGAAGCTCTTTGAAGTCCTTTGACTAATAAATATTCTGAATGATATGCTAAAAAAAGATATTATTGAGGAAATGAAATAATTGACCAAGTTGAAACTTTGGCTATTGAAAGAGCAAAAATTGCTTTTCCTGGAGTTGCTCATGTAAATGTTCAACCATATTCTGGAAGTCCAGCTAATATGGCAATTTATAATGCTTTATGTGATGTTTGAGATACTATTTTAGGTTTAGCACTTTCTCAAGGTGGACATTTAACTCACTGACATAAAGTTTCTGCTACTAGTAAATTTTTCAATGCTGTTCAATATTGATTAAATAAAGATTGATTTATTGATTTAGAAGAAGTTGAAAAAATGGCTATTGAACATAAACCAAAAGTAATAGTTGTTGGTTTTACTGCTTATTCAAGAGAATTTCCATTTGAGGCATTTTCAAAAATTGCTAAAAAAGTTTGAGCTTATTTAATGGCTGATATTTCACATATTTCAGGTTTAGTAATTTCATGAATTCATACTTCTCCAGCACCATTTTGTGATGTTATTATGACAACTACTCATAAAACTTTGAAATGACCAAGGTGAGCAATGATAATGGTGACAGAAAAAGGTTTAGAAAAAGATCCTGATTTATGAAAAAAAATAGATAAATCAGTTTTTCCAGGTTTACAATGAGGTCCTCATAATCACCAAACTCTAGCAATTGCTGTTGCTCTTTGAGAAGCAGTAAAACCAGAGTTTATAGAATTAAATAAACAAATAGTTAAAAATGCTAGAACACTAGCTGAAGAATTAGTTAAATATTGATTTGAAGTTGCAACAGGTTGAACTACTAACCATTTAGTTTTGGCTTGAGTTGGAAAATGAAGAGGATGATTTATGCAAGAAGCTCTTGATAAGGCAGGTATTACTCTAAATAAAAATACAGTTCCAAATGATGAATGAACAGCATTTTATCCAAGTGGTATTAGAATGTGAACACCAATTATGACTCATAGATGAATGAAAGAATTAGAAGTTATTAAATTAGCTTCTTGGATGAATGAAATAAAAGATTTAATTTCAGAATTTAAATATCAAGAAACAAAAGAAAAAAGAATAGCACACAAAAAAGAGTTTAAAGAATTTATTAAAGATAATGAAATTTTAAAAAAAATTAGATTAGAAGTAAAAGAAATGTGTGAACAATTTCCTATTTATAAATAAAAAAAGTAAAGAAAAATTATAAAGATGGTACCGGTTCCTAAATTGAAAAAGTTAACTTTAGGAACCGGTACCTAGATAAAATACAAGGGGTTAAAACCACCTTGTTGAAAATAATAATTTAAAAAATATGTTTTTAAAAGAATTAAAAAATTTTAGTAGACAAAATTGGTGGGTATATTTAATATTAATAATAGTTTTATTACTAGCATATTTTACTTGAAAATGAAATATTATAAAAATTTTATTTTTATTTTTATTAAATTTTTTTGCTACTTTATTTACAATGATAGCAATTTGAAATTATTCAGAAAAGAAAAATAAAATAGGTTCTATTTATCATATTACTGGTACTTCTCTTTTTATTATTTTATCATTATATGGAGTATTTTTTCAATGATTTTATCAATATATAATTTTTCAATTAGCTTTTGCAATTGCAGCAATCAAAGCATTTTCTTTTTATAATTATAATAAAGATATTAAAATATTTAATGAAAAAACAATGGTTGTTTTAAATTTATTTTTATTAATTATTTTTATTATTATATTTAAACCTGAATTATTTGCTATATTTCAAGGATTATGATTTGCTTTTGTAACTATTTGATCAGTTAGTATAAAAGATAGCTTTAGATATTTTTGAAATTTATTTGGAACATTTTTTATAATAACAGGTTCAATAATATGAATTTATTTAAGTTATAATAATTGAAATATTGATTGAATTTCTCTATGATATGCCTTATTAACAATGACAGCATTAATATATTTTCTTAAATTATTACCTAAATATATTACAAAAAAATAAATGATAGAAATTTTAACATTATTTGGTATTTCTATAATATTTTCTTTAATTATAACTATTTTTGTAAAAAAGGTATTTTATGAATTAAAAATTTTAGATAATCCAAAAAAATATAATAAAAAAAGAAAACCTGTGCCTTACTCTACAGGAATAATATTTTTTATTTGTTTTTTTATTTTGAGTTATTTTTTCATAGAACATAATCAGAAACTATATTTAATCTGGTGATTTGGATTTATAATTACAGTTATTAGTTTTATAGATGATTTATTTAAAGTAAGTGCAAAAAAAAGATTAATTATGCAAATAATTATTTGAGCAGTTATTTGAATAACATCAATTAAAATTTGATATATTAGTAATATTTTTGGTTGAATATTAGATTTAGAAACAATTTTTATAAATATTTTTGATTTTAAAATATTTATAATTCCAGTTATTTTTACAATATTTTGGTATGTTTTTATTTTTAATACAGTTAATTGGACAGACTGAATTACTTGAAATACTAGCTGACTTTCTATAATTTCATTTTTAATTTTATTTTTACTTTGATATATATTATTTGAAAAAGATAATTATGAATGATGAGTACAAAATGCAGAATTTATTATGAAAATGACAATTATTTTAATCTGAATTTTAATCCCATACTGGTACTTTGAAGTTAGAGAAAAAATATTGATGTGAGATTCTGGAACAATGTTTTTAGGTTTTATGTTAGCCACAATTGCAATAATTTCAGGATGAAAAGTAGCAACAGTTTTAATAGTATTTTGAATTTATGCAGTTGATGCAATTTATGTAGTTTTAAGAAGAATAAATTCTTGAAAAAGTCCAATACTGTGAGATAATACTCATTTACATCACAGACTTTTAAAATTATGATTATCAAAAAAAGAAGTGCTATGATTAATATATTTCCTATCATTTTTATTTTGATTAACAGCACTTTTATTAGATAGACTTTGAAAAATCATAGTTTTCATTATAATAGTATTTGTAGTAATATTTATAAATAGAATTGTTGAGAAAGTTTATTTAAAGAAATAAAAATGACTAAAAAAGCATTTACATTAATTGAACTTTTAATTGTAATTACTATAATTACTCTAATTTCTTCATCTTGAATTATTTATTTTTTTAAACAAGTATCTAGTTTAAAAATAGCTTCAGAAATAGAAAAAGTTGTAGACATTGTAGACAACTTAAATTCTAAAGTAGACACAAAAAAAATACTAGATTATGAAATTATTATAAAAAAGTCTGATAAATATTGATTAATTTATTCTACAAATAATCTATGACTAGATAATAAACAAAGTTTAATTTTAGATTTTGAAACTTGAACTTGAATAATCACAAGTAATTCAGGAACAGTTTTAAAAATATATTCAGGAATAAAATTTCAAGAAAGCAAAATTATAGATTCAACTTTAAATTATAATTATAATTTTTTAAAAAATATAAATTCCAAAATTTTAGCAACTTATTCTTGAAATACTCTAAATAATATTTATATTAATTATTATTCACCAGATAACATTATATATAATAATGAAAATAAATTAGAATTAATTGATATAAATTCTAGTTCTAATAAAACTTGAACTTGATATAATTCAGTAGAAATAAAAAATTTAAACTGAAAAAAGAGTATTATTTGAGATAGTTCAGACAATTTAACAGAAATTTATTTATTCTTTGAAAGAGAATGAGTTGAAAAGTTTATAGAAATTAAAAAATAAAAATACAAGGGGCTAAAGCCACCTTGTTGGTGTTATAGATATTTTGAAAAAAATATAGAAAATCTTAATTATAACAAGGTGGCTTTAGCCCCTTGTATTAATAAAATAAAAAATATGAAAATAGCATTTTTTGG
>CAZSQW010000046.1:0-6334 GCA_964609055.1 uncultured Candidatus Peribacteria bacterium | reverse complement strand
TCTAACTTAGAAAAAACACAAGAAACAGAAGAAGTAAAAATAATAGAAGAAAAAGCAGAAGAAAAAGAAATTAATTTTCAAAATACTCCTGCTAAAAAAGGAGATTTAATTGCTACAATGAAAACTACTAAATGAGATATTGTCATAAAATTATTTTCTGAAAAAGCACCTTTTACTGTTAATAATTTTATTGCACATTCTCAAGATTGATATTATGATAATTTAATTTTTCATAGAGTAATTAATGGATTTATGATACAAGGTTGAGATCCAACAGGAACTTGAATGTGAGGTGAAAGTATTTATGGGGAAAAATTTAATGATGAATTTAGTGATGATTTAACTAATATTAAATATTCATTATCTATGGCTAATTCTGGTGAAAATACAAATGGAAGTCAATTTTTTATTAATCAAAATAATAATTCTCACTTAAATAATAAACATTCAGTTTTTTGACAAGTTATACAATGAGAAGATATTGTTGATAAAATTGCAAAAGTTGAAGTCTGAGAACAAAATAAACCACTTAAAGAAATAAAAATACTTTCTATAAAAATAGAAAAATTTGAAGAAAAAAAAGAATATAAATTAAATAAAGAAGATGCTATTAATAAATATAAAGATAAAATTGAAACAGAAAAAAATGCTAAAAAAAATTTAGTATCTAAAATAGGGGATACTATTTCAGTTCATTATACTTTAAAATGAAAAGATTGAATAGTAAAAGAATCTAGTTTAAATAATTGAAAACCATTTACTTTTACAATTGGTAATAAAATGGTGATAAGGGCTTGGGATGAAAAATTAATTGGTTATAAAATAGGAGATAAAATTAAATTAGAAGTTGAACCAAAAGATGCTTATGGTCCTGAAATGATAAAAGTTCCTAAAGAAATAATTGCTTCTGAAATGTGAACTGGAGTACTTTTAAAAAAATGAGAATTTTTAGAAATAGAATGACAAAAAATTGAGATTTTGGATGATGATGAAAAAACTATAACTGTTAAAAATAATCATCCATTAGCTGGAGAAAAAATATTTTTTGACATTGAAATAGTTGATATTAAAAATAATAAAAAATAATAAAAAAAATGGATAAAAAAAATATACAAACTTCTTCACTTAAAAAATGAGATTTAGTTTCTATTATGAAAACTACAAATGGTATAATAAAAATTAAATTATTTAATAAAATTGTTCCAAATACTGTAAATAATTTTGCAATTTTAGGACAAGAAGGGTATTACAATGGAATTATTTTTCATAGAGTAATTAATGGATTTATGATACAAGGTTGAGATCCAACAGGAACTTGAATGTGAGGTGAAAGTATTTATGGGGAAAAATTTAATGATGAATTTAGTGATGATTTAACTAATATTAAATATTCATTATCTATGGCTAATTCTGGTGAAAATACAAATGGAAGTCAATTTTTTATTAATCAAAATAATAATTCTCACTTAAATAATAAACATTCAGTTTTTTGACAAGTTATTGAGGGTCAAGAGAATATTGATAAAATAGCTAAAACTAAAACTGGAAATCAAGATAAACCTAAAAAAGACATAAAAATTATTAAATTAACTATTCAAAAATTTGATGGTAAAAAATTAATAGATTTTAAACTAAATAAAACAGAAGCTATTAAAAAATATAATGAAATCACAGTAATTGATAAAAATAAAAAAATAGCTAATTGAGATATTATTTCAGTTCACTATACTTTAACTTTAGAAGATGGAACTAAAAAAGATTCTAGTTTAGATAGAGGACAACCTTTTATTTTTACTGTAGGTAAAAAAATGGTAATTAAAGGTTGGGACAAAGGTTTGATTGGACATAATTTATGAGATAAATTCAAATTAGAAGTATCTCCAAAAGATTGATATTGAGAATTAGATGAAACAAAAATTCAAGTGATTCCAAGAGAACAACTAGAAGAATTTGAAGCTAATGGAATAAAATTAGATGTAGGAGAAAAATTACCAACTCAATATTGAACTTTTATAATAAAAAAATCTACTAAAAAAGAAATAACTATAGATATTAATCATGAGTTAGCAGGAAAAAAATTATTTTTTGATATTGAAATTATTGATATTAAATAAAATAAAAAAATAAAAAAAATAACAAAATTCTTTAGAATTTTGTTATTTTTTTATAAAAATAGATATTATTTCAATAATTTATCTATTATTTCTTTAAAACTAGAAGTTGGGTAAGCTCAACTTATTATTTCATATTCTCAAGTTTCATTATTAATTAAAACATTTCAAGGAGTTCATGTTATTCCAAAATATTCATTAGCTTTTTTTTGTTTTTCTGATATTTTAGAATAAAATGTTTTTTCATCTATACATTTTTGTAATTTTTCTTTATCAGCTCCTAATTTAACTGATTCTTTTATTAAAAAACTTAAATTGGAATTTTTATTTTTAAATGAGTAGTCTATTAATTTATAATAAATTTCAGAACCTTTTTGATCAGCTGCACATTCTAATAAATTAGCTGCTGGCAATGCATTTTTATGAAAATCTAAAGGGAAATTTTGAAAAATCTTGTTTAAATTGTTTGAGTATTTTTCTTTTAATTCTCCAGTAGTTCCAGAATTATGTAATTTAATACAATAAGGGCAATCTAGATCAGAATATTCTATCCAAGAAATTTTAGAATTTTTATCTCATTTTACAAATGTATCTTTTTTAATATTTTCTAATATAGATTTTTCTAAAATTAAGAATCATTTTTCACTTCTTTTTTTAGTTGGATCAAAAGTAGCTCATATTTCTAATGAATATAGATTATTATTAACTTCTTTTAAATATTGAGATATTTCTGGAATTTCTTTAGTATTAAAAAGAACTGCTGGTAATTTAGTTATATTATTTTCTTTTAATGTTTGTTTAGCTTTTTTATCAGAGTAGTCTAATTCAATAATATTAATATTAGTTAATACTGGAATTTGTTTTAATTGAGTAATAATTGGAGATGTATCACAATTACTTCCACATCTTTCATCTGTAATTATAGTTATAGTAATATCTTTTGCATTTTTCTCACTATTTATTTTTTCATTTACTTCTAAATCTGTAGAAGAATTAATTACAGTTTTTTGAGAATTCATATAATATACTTGTGTAATAATAATTAATAATAAAATAATAATTATTGTAAACATAATAGTATTGTTTAGACCTTTTTTCTCATTCATATTTTTTAATTTAAATAATAATAATATAATTATAAGCTCAATCCTTAAATTAACCTTAAGTGGTGTCTCTAGTAGGAATCGAACCTACATCTAGCCCTTAGGAGGGGCCTATTCTATCCATTGAACTATAGAAACAAAAATTCTACTTATACATTTTGAAACCAAAAGTATGCAGATAATCAAAGAAATATAAAAACTAATAATATTAATATTTTTTTATCAAATATTTCTTTTTTTAAATTGTTTTCTAATTCTTTTTTACTATCATTTAATGAGGTCATTTGTTTAGCAATATGAGTTTTTGATTCTTCTAAAAGCATTTGACTTCTATTGTGTTCAGATATACTGATAGACTGTTTGACTTGTTCTTGATTTTTACCAATTTCAATTGACATTGTTCGAATTATCTCATCTTTTTTATCTATTTGATTTCTTAAGTCTGTATAAATTTTTTCAAATGTTTTAGTTAGCTTATTATTATCTCATTTTTTAGATATTTCTTTTGATGAAACATTATTTTCTTCTTTATTTTTTTTGTCTTTTTTTTCTGTTATAATTATATGCTTAATTTCATTTTCTCATCATTTAATATTATTGATATCATCTGTATGAACATAAACTTTTTTTCATTTTTTTTCAGATCTAATTTTTCAGGATTTTATATATCTATCCAAACTTCTAACAGAAATATCCAATTCTGCTGCTGCTTCTTTTCTTGTAAATATATATGAATCCATAATATTGAAGTATTTTATTTTAAATTAAAACTTTAAACCTTTTATACTAAAATTATTATAATAATCAAATTATTTATTGTATTTTCCTTTGACAGATAAATGTTTTATAATTTTAATATAGTTTTTTATTGTTATCAAAAACAATTAAAAAACTTTTGACTTTAAAATATTATCTATATAATCAAATAGCTTTCAAAAAAAAGCAACATAGAAGTATGCGGCTATCGTCTAGTGGTTAGGACCTCTGGTTTTCATCCAGGTAACCGGAGTTCGATTCTCCGTAGCCGTACCATTATATAAATACCGCGGGGTGGAGAAGTGGTATCTCGATGGGCTCATAACCCGTAGGTCGTTGGTTCAATTCCAACCCCCGCAACCATTTAAAATAAAAAGTAAATACTAATTAAAAAAATAAAACAATGTTAGGTAAATTAAAAAAAAGAAAAAGATTAAGAGTTCATTGATTCTTAAAAAGAAGTGCAACTGCTTCTGGTAGAAAAATTTTAAAAAATAGAAGAAGAAGAGGTAGACATCAATTAACTGTTTCTTACCCAAAAAGATATCAAGAAATTAATGGTAAATCTAAAATGCATATTATTGCTGGAGGTACTGCTAGAAAGACTCCTTTTGATGGTAAAGGTAACTATATTAAAAGAAAATAGTTAGAATTAAAAGAGACCTTTCTATAGAAAAGTTTCTACAAGATAGAGATGTTTTTCTAAAACATCTTTTTTTTTGTTTTTAATATAAAATATGATAAAAAAACAATTTAGATTAAAAGAAAGAAAAGTAAGGAAAGTTTTATGAAAAAGTAAACCTTTCTTTTCTAGTTGAATAATTTTGAATAAAAAATGAAATAAAAAACTTTTTAATAGGTTTTCTATTGTTATTTGATGAAAATCTGTAAATACTAATGTGACAAGAGTATTTTTTAGAAGATTTTTTTTTAACATAATAAAAGAAAGTAATATTTTTAATGTTTCATCTTGTTTAGAGAATAATAAAAAAAGTATAAAATATTATGATTTTGTGTTTGTAGTAAAAAAACAAACAAAATTAGATAGAAAAGATATAAAAGCATTAAAAAGTTTCAAAAATGATTTGAATTTTTTAATAAAGAAAGTAAAGTAATGAAATAATAAATTTTAAATACAAAAAAATGAAAAAAATATTAGATTTTTTAATTATATTTTTATTGGCTTTTCTTATTATTAGTATTTTTACTAATGAAGAAAAAAAAGAAATTACTAATTGAGGTGTTATAATAAAAACTCAGAGTAATTCTTATTCTATTCCTGCTCTAGTTAAATTAGATATTACAAATCTTACTGGAGAAGAAATTAAATTTAATACTTGTAATGATATTACACTTAAAAGTAATTGATGAAATATAGATTTTGGTGATAAATTAACTTGTGAATATATATCTATTAAATCTTGAAATACTCATACTATTGATTATAGTGATTTATTTTATAAATTAGAAGTATCTGGAAGCTATTTTTTTGAAGCAAATATATGAGATAAAAAACCTATTTCTACATTTGAATTAGAAAATAGATGAACAATTTCTAAAATATTTATTGCATTTATATATCAGCCAATAATGAATTTAATGAGCTATTTAATATATTCTACTAATTATTCTTTAGGTTGGTGAATAGTTTTAATTACCATTATTATTAGAATTATTTTACTTTGGCCTCAACATAAAATGATGGTAAGTCAAAAAAAATTACAAGCAATTCAACCAAAAATAAAAGAAATACAAAATAAAAATAAAGGAAATCAACAACAAATGTGAAAAGACTTAATGGCTCTTTATAAAAAAGAAAAAGTTAATCCAATGTGATCTTGTGGTTTTCTATTAATGCAAATGCCTATACTTTTTGTATTATATATAATAATACTTGAAATTAGAGATCCTTCAAATGCTTATTATTTCTACTCTTTCTTAGAAACATTTCAAATAGCTAATATTTCAAGTAATTTCTATTGAGTTCAATTATTTAAAACTGGTATAGAATTACCAATACAATGAATAATTTTATCTCTAATAGTGTGAGTATTACAATATTATCAAATCAAATTATCTTTAGCTGATAAATTAAAAGAAACTACAAAAGGTGCAATTATAGAAAAGAAAAAAGGAGCTGATTCATTTAGTAGTATGATGCCAGATCCTGAAATGATGAATAAATTTATGCTTTATGGTATACCTCTTATGGTTACAATATTTACTTTTGTTTTTTTTGCTGGTCTATGACTATATTGGGGGATTACTACAATATTTATGATTTCTCAACAATTATTTGTAAATAAAATATCTAAAAAGAAATAATATATTAAACATAAAATAAATATTATAGTCAATAAAAAA
>CAZSQW010000045.1:0-6338 GCA_964609055.1 uncultured Candidatus Peribacteria bacterium | reverse complement strand
AATTACATTCTGATTTAGGTGATTTTATTGCAATTGCTAAAGTTAACTGAAAAATTTATCCATTAGATAAAGAATTAAAAAATTGAGATAGAATTGAAATAATTATAGATAAAAAAAGAAAACCTAATCCTTTTTGGTTAAGTTTTGTAAAGACAAATAAAGCTAAAAATAAAATTAGACTTTCTTTAAATAAAGAAAATAAAGAAGAACATAGAGAAAGATGAAAAAATATAATGAATAAATTTTTAGAAAAAAGTTGATTATGAACTTTTGATAAAGATTTAACATTACTTAGAATAATTGATTGAAATAATTTAAAAATTAATGATAGATGGCATTTATTAGAACAAGTAGGTAATTTTTCTATTACTCCTTCTAATTTAATGAGAAGAATTATTAAAACAAAAAATAATTGAAACTTTAAAAAATCTGTTGTAAAACAAAAAAAAGAAGGATGCAATAAAAAAAATATAGCTAAAACAATTATTATTTGATGAGAAGAAAACCTTAATTATAAAATAGCAAAATGTTGTGAAAATACAAAATTAGATAAAATAGTAGCTCATATTAAAACATGATGAATTTTTTCTATTCATAATAGAGAATGTGAAACTTTAAAAAAAGTAAATAAAGATAGATTATTTCCTGCATATTTAAAATGAGATCAACTTAATATTATTTCAGTGACAATATCTTTTGAAATAGAAGAATGAATGGGTATATTACATTTAATAACAGAAGTATTATTTAATATGAAAATTAATATTATTGTTCTTAATTCTATAAAAAATAATAAATGAAATAATGAACTTATACTTACTATTGAAATAAAAGATTATGATTATTTATTAATTGATAGATTGATAGATAGAATAAAATTAAATGTATGAAAAAAAATATTATCAACAAAAATTGTACAAATTAAAGGATAAAAAAAACTAAATATTTTAAAATATTTAGTTTTTTAGTTATTATTTTCTTAAACCTAATTCTGCAATAACTTCAGCATATTTAATAGGGTCTTTTCTTTTTAAATAAGAAGATAATTTTCTTCTTTTTGCAACCATAGTTAAGATACCTCTTCTTGAATGGCTATCTTTTTTATGTATATCTAAATGGTTTTTTAAATTTTCAATTTCAGCTGTTAAAATTGCAATTTGAACTGGAGCTGAACCAGTGTTTCAATCTTTTCCACCAAACTTAGCAACTAATGCTTGTTTGTCTGTTTTTGTTACTGACATAGTAATAAGTATTTTTAATAATAAAATATGTTTTGCTAATTAAGTCCAGAAAAATACACTAGATATAATTACAAAAATAAGTATATACTATTTTTTTATTTTTGCAAAAAAATATTGTACTATTTTTTAAAAGTAAATATAATTAAAGTATTAATTAATAAAGATTAAATTATAAATACAATTTTAGTAGAGAATATATCAAATAAAATAATAAAAAATTAATGAGAGAATTTAGTAAATTTACATTTGAAAGTTTTAGTCTTAATAAACAATCTTTAAGAGCTAGTTTTTATTATAGTTTTGATAATTGAAATGAAATTTTTGAGGAAATTATAGATTTTAGTAGTGATAAATTTATTTTAGATAAAAGTCAGGTAAATAATAAAATTGTTTTGAATAATTTTTTATTTAATTTACATATTGCTTTAGGAATTAGTTATTATAAACTTTTTCCTACTAAAATTTTAGAAGTAAAATCTTGATATTTAGATGACAAACAAATACTTTTTTGGGAAAAATTTTATAAAAATTGATTATGAGAATTCTTTATAAAAAATGATATAGATTTTTCTGAATTAATTAATTTTAAAAATATTTGAAAAATACCTGATTTAGAAAAAATAAATATTTTGAATAATTATATAATATATTCCTTTAAAAAGGAACTAGACAAGGCTAATTTATTATTATGGTGAGGTTGAAAAGATTCAATAACTAGTTTATCAATTTTAAATAAAGAAAATAAAAAATTAGATTTATTTGTTTTTTGAAAATTAGATGATATTAAAAAAAATACAGCTAAAATTGTTGAAAAAGAAATATTATTAGTGAAAAGGCAATTATCAAAAAATTTATTCAAATTAAATGAACAGTGATATTATAATTGACATATTCCAATTACTGGAATAATTGCTTTTGTCACTTTTGTTGTAAGTTATTTATACTGATATTCAAATATTATTTTGAGTAATGAAAAATCTGCAAGTGAGGAAAACACAGTTTGGAAAGGTTTGAAAATCAATCATCAATATTCTAAAAGTTTTGAATTTGAAAAGAATTTAAATAACTATTTACATAATTATATTTCAAAATGAATTAATTATTTTTCTATATTAAGTTGAATGTATGAATATAAAATTGCAGAAATATTTTCTAATGAATGAAAAAAGTTTTTTAAAAGTTTTAGTAGTTGTAATAGAAATTTTAAAATTACTAGTGAAAAACAAAATCAATTATGGTGTTGTGAATGTGAAAAATGCTGTTTTGTTTTTTTAATTTTATCATCTCATTTAGAACAAAAAGAATTAATAGAAATATTTTGAGAAAATTTATTTGATAAAATATCTCTTGAAAAAACTTTTAGAGAATTAATAAATTTAAAAAATTTTAAACCTTTTGAATGTGTTTGAACTTATGAAGAAAGTTTATTATCAGCTAAAAAAGCTATAAACAAAAATATGGATTGAATTATATTAAAAAATATAAAACAAGAAATTTTAAAAAAATGTGATAAAAATAAAGAATTAGAGTTAACAAATAAATTATTAAAAATATATGAAAATTAAAAATACTTTTACAAAATACTTAAAAAACTTTAGTGAAATACCTAGATATTATTTTATTTTGATTTTATTTACTTTATTTTTTTTAATAATTTTATATACAGTTTTTAAATATACTATAAAAGATGGTGAATTTTATACTCAAAAAGCAGATAATCAACAAATAGGTGAATTAAAAGTTCCTGTGACAAGAGGTTCTATTTTATCATTAAGTGAAAATTGAAATAAAGTTCTTTTAGCTACTAGTCTTAATTTAGATACTTTAGCAATAGATCCTACTAGAGTTTGAGACAAAAAAAAATTAATTTGATATTTAACAAATATAATTTATAGAGAAAGTTGTATATGAAAAAGTAGAGAAAGATGTATAAATAATTTATTAAAATTTACTAAAAAAGAAAAGTTTGAAAATTTTATTTATAAAACAAAAGAAATAAAAATAATAATTAGAAAATCATTAATAAAAAAACTTTCACAAAAATATATTGAAAGTGTTTTGTTAGCTCAAGAATTAGATGATAAAATTATAGAAAAAATAAAAAAATTAAATTTTAAATGAGTTTATCCTACAGAAGAATGAAATCTCTATATTAATCCATTAGAAATACAAAATAGAAAATTAATTTCCTCTAAAATAGCAGAATTAATTTCTTTTCCAGAAGAAACTGTGTTTTTTTTAATTAGAAAAAGAAAGGTACAATATATTCATTTATTAAATAAATTATCAATAGAAGAATCTTCTAAATTAAAAAATTATATAAAAGATGAAAGAAATTCTATAAATAAATGATATTTGAAGAAAGAAAATGGTATTAATTCTTTTATTATATTAACACCACACCCAAATAGATTATATCCTGAAAATTCTATATGAGCTCAAGTTATTTGATTTTTAGATAAATCATGAAAATGACATTATTGAATTGAATGATATTTTAATGAAATTTTGAAATGAGAATCAGGAGAAATAGTTTCAAGAAAAGATATTAAATGAAGAACTATTAATCCAATTAATTTAAATAAATGAGAAATTGAAAGAGAATGAGCTAATATATATACAACAATAGACAGAACTATACAAAAAAAAGTTGAACAAATATTAGAATTAGGAGTTAAAAAATATAATGCTAATAAATGAAGTATAATTATAATGAATCCAAAAAATGGACAAATTATATCTATGGCTAATTATCCAACTTTTGATCCAAATAATCCTTGAGAAGTTTATGAATTAGAAAATATTAAAAATAAAGATTATAAAAATATTTGAAATGAATTAATTTGAAAATCTGTTTTCATAGAAGATAATATTAAATGAAAAGAATTTTTTATAAATTGAAAAAAAATATTATTAAGAAAAGCATTAAGAGAAGAATTATGAGATTATTCTTTAAAAAAATATAAATATAAAAATAATTTTGGAGTTTGAGTTTATAAAAACTCTATAATTACAGATGTTTATGAACCAGGTTCTATTATGAAATCTATAACAATGGCTATTTGAATAGAAACTTGAGAAATAACTGAAAATACATATTATCAAAATAATTGATCTATAAAAATTGATAATTTTAAAATTTCAGATATTTCAAAAAAATGTTTATGATACCATACTTTTTCTTGGGCTTTAGATTATTCTTGTAATGTATGAATGGTAAGAATTGTTCAAAAAATATGAAAAGCATTATTATATAGTTATTTAAAAGATTTTTGATTTTGAGAACTTACAGGAATATCTTTAGATTGAGAAATTTCACTTCCTATATTAAATTATCAAAAATGGTCAAATGCTAAACTTTTTAGTTCTTCATATGGATTATGAATAAATACTAATCAATTACAAGTGGCTGTTGCATATTCAGCATTAGCTAATTGAGGATTTATTTTAAGACCTCAAATTATTGAAAAAATAGAATTTGAAAAAAATAAAGTGAGTAAATTTAAAAAAGAAATTATTAGAAGAGTTATTTCAGAAAAAACTTCAAATATAATGAAAAATCTTTTAGTGAATTGAATAGAAAATTGAGCAGCAAAAAATTGAAAAGTAGAATGATATTTATTAGCAGGTAAAACTTGAACCTCTCAAATAGCATATAAATGAAGATATGAAGATTGAAATATCCCAGGTTCAACAAATGCATCTTTTGCTTGATTTTGACCAATTCAAGATCCTAAATTTGTAATTGTAATAAAATTAGAAAGACCTAGAACAAATAATTTTTGATGATCAACAAGTGCTTTCTTATTTGCAGAAACAGCAGAATTTTTATTAAATTATTATAAAATACCTAAAATAAAATAAAATTATTTTTAAAAAAATTAATACAATTACTTATGAAAAAACAAGTTATTCTTATTAGATGATGAGAAGCAAAAGAAAATTTTATAGATTTCTATGATTATTTACAAAATAAAGAATATGATTTTGATAAAGAAAAAACAAAAAGATGGAGTAAAGATTTGTGAAAAAAATTAGGTGAAAATTATAGTTTTTTTGATATAACTATGCCAAATACGTGATTTGCTGATTATAAAGCTTGGAAAATAGTTTTTGAAAAACATATGGATTTTTTTAAAACAGAAGTTATTTTTATATGACATAGTTTATGAGCAACATTTTTGACTAAATATTTTGAAGAAAATAATTTAAAAAATGCTAAAAAAATTATATTAGTAGCACCTGCTTTTAAAGATGATATTAATGAAAAATTATGAAGTTTTAATTTTGATAAAAACTTAAAAAATTTAAATAAAATACAAAAACAAATTACTATTTTTGGTTCAAAAGATGATTTTGTAGTAAAATTTGAAAATATAGAAAATTATATGAAAGTTTTACCAAAATCTAAATATATTATTTTTAAAAATAAAGGACATTTTTTATGAGAGAAATTTCCTGAAATCATTAAAGAAATTAATAATTAAAATCATTAAAATAAAATGTATCAAAAGTGAAATTACAATACAAGGGGCTGAAGCCACCTTGTTGATTTAGTGGATTTAATTTTGCTTTTTTTTAAAAAATAGTATAATAATTGAACTGGGGATAATCTTGGTTTCTACCTGGAGAATTGTTGGGAATATATGCTATCGAGGAGGTGTTTGTGGCTTCTCTAATCAACACAAACAAGCATAACTGCTAAAACAAATAGAACTTTCGTAAGTATTTCAAAAGCTTTTGCTGATGTAAAAACTGGAGCTAATGCTTTCGTAGCAACTGTAGCTAACGCTAAAGTTGCATAGTCACTCCCACATAATAGGGAACTGACAGTAGCCTTTCTAAGGAATGAGCGCCGCTTGGCCTGCTACAAATTTTATAGAGATTTTTAATCTTCTAAGCTCTATAAAATTATAAATTAAGATTTTTAATAAAAGTGCAATGATTTAATCTTCTTTTATTAAATATTAACAGATTTAATTATTAATTATAGTTTTTGTTTATTCTTTATATAATTAATTATCAGAATAAAATATGATAGTAGAAATATATTTTCAGCCTCTAGGGACGTCGGTTCAAATCCGTCTATCTCCACCA
>CAZSQW010000044.1:0-6442 GCA_964609055.1 uncultured Candidatus Peribacteria bacterium | reverse complement strand
TAATAGCAGCCTCATTTAAAAGATTTCACATATCTGCTCAACTAAAACCAACAGTTTGACTAGCAAAAGATTTAAAATCTATATCTTTAGCAATTTTTTTATTTCTAGAATGAACTTCAAGTATTTTTTTTCTATCTTCTAAATTTGGTAAATTAACTGTAATTTTTCTATCAAATCTTCCAGGTCTAAGTAATGCTTTATCTAAAACATCAACTCTATTTGTAGCTCCCATAACAATTACATTAGTATCATTGTCAAAGCCATCCATTTCAGTTAAAATTTGATTAAGAGTTTGTTCTCTTTCATCATGTCATCAACCTGTACCTGGTCATCTTTTTTTTCATATTGCATCAATTTCATCTATAAAAATTATACAAGGAGCCATTTTTTTAGCATTTGCAAAAAGATCTCTAACTCTTGAAGCCCCAACTCAAACAAACATTTCTACAAATTCAGAACCTGAAATACTTAAAAATGGGACATCACTTTCTCCTGCAACTGCTCTAGCAAGCAAAGTTTTACCTGTTCAAGGTGGTCAAACTAAAAGTGTTCATTTTGGAATTTTTGCTCCCAAATCTTTATATTTTTTTGGATTTTTAAGAAAATCAACTACTTCCATTAATTCTTGTTTTTCTTCAACTGCTCAAGCAACATCTTTAAATAAAACTTTTTCTTTTTCTTTATCAAAAAGTTTAGCTCTTGATTTCCCAAAAGTCATTGATTTATTCATCATTCATCACATTCTTCAAAGAATAAATATTGCAATAATTATAAATAATACAAAAATTAAAATTGTAGGGAAAATATTAGCCCAAAATTTTTGACTTGTATTATCTTTTACTCTAATTACAGTTTTTATTTCAGGATTTCTAAGTCCTAAGTCTTTTAATGAATCAGTATAAGGTAATATAACAATATCTCTTTTTGTTTTTTCAATTCAATCTTCAATAACTTTTGCACCAGTATAACTTGCAAAAGCTTTATTTCAATCTATTAAAATTTCTGAATATTTTTCTTGTTTAAAATTTTGTTCAATTTGGTTTAATCAAACATTTTTAGTATCACTAAATTGCTCTGATTCTTTTAAATAAGGTAATAAACTTACTATAATTACAGCAACAATAATTACAGTAATTATTCACATTCCATTTTTCTTATTATTATTTTTATTATCTTTATTAATAATATTTTTATTATTTTTATTTAATTCTTTTACAGAATGAATTTTTTCTACCTTTTTTTTATTATCTGCCATTTTTTTATTTTAATTATTTTTTATACTATAAAACTATAAGAGTTTATTTAAAACTATTGAATAAGCAAAAAATTTTTTATGATTTTTTAATTATTATTAATAATAATTAAAAAATAGGTGTAAAATTTAGCTTTTTTTTATTATTTATGTTAAAATAATTTAAATAATAATAATTTAAATAAAATTATGACAACTAAAGATTTATTTTTAAATATTTTAAAATTTTCTAGTGACAATAAAATTCCAGATATTCATATTAATTCTGGACATTTACCTATATATAGAAATCATAATGGTGAAATTGAAACCATTAAAAATATAATTGTTGAATGAATTGAATTAAAATCTCCTCTTTTAACTAAAGAATTAGTTAAAGAAATAATATTACATATTATTTGAGAAAAAAATATGCTTAAATTTGAATTAACTATGGAATATGATATTTCTTATTTATATGAAAATTGAGATAGATATAGAATAAATTGTTATAAAGACAATAATTGATATTCAATTGCTTTAAGAATTATTCCTAGTAAAATTCCTAGTATTGAGGAGTTATGATTGTGAGAAAAAGTCAAAGAACTTTGTAAAAAATCTAAAGGACTTATTTTAATAACTGGACCTACAGGTAGTTGAAAATCTACTAATCTTGCTTCTATGATAGATTACATAAATAAAACTCAAAAAAAACATATAATTACTATTGAAGATCCTATAGAATTTAGTTTTGAATCTGACAAATGTCTTATTAATCAAAGAGAAATCTGAAGTAGTACAAAAAGTTTTTCTGGAGCAATAAGATCATCTCTTAGAGAGGATCCTGACATTATTATGGTTTGAGAAATGAGAGACCCTGAAACAATAAAAGCTGCTTTAACATTAGCTGAAACAGGACATTTAGTTTTATCTACTTTACATACAAATGATTCTGTTCAAACAGTTGATAGAATAGTAGATGTTTTTCCTACAGCTCAACAAAAACAAATTAGAATGCAACTTTCTATGAGTTTGGTTGGAATTTTATCTCAAAGATTAATTCCTAGAAGTGATAAAGAATGAAGAATTGCAGCTAGAGAAATGCTTATAGCTAATGATGCTACTAAAAATTTAATTATTTCTTGAAAAACTCATCAATTATATTCTGTTTTAGAAATTGGACAAAAAGATTGAATGATACTTATGGATAAATATTTATTAGCCTTATATTGAAAAAAGATTATATCAAAAAATACTTTGTTTTCCTATATAAGAGATAAAGAAAATGCTGAATTATTAATTAATTAAAAAATATGATAAAGTTAGAATTATTAAAATCATCTGGATATTTTAAAGAAAAAACTCTACAAAAATGAGAGATTCTTTTTGATGAATGAGATATTGATAATAATTTATATTATTTGGAAACTGGAAAAATTTCTATTGAAAAATATGTAGATAAAAAAAATAATTTAACTAAACAACTTGCAATAATTCATAAAGAAGATTTTTTTTGAGAATGAGCTTTGAATAATTCAGAAAAAAAACAAGTTAAAATTATTGGACTAACAGAATCAAAATTATTATATATTGATGCTAAAGAAGATTTTTTAAAATTTATGAAACATTTCCCTGAATTAGCTAAAGATATATTAGTTTATATAATTTCTCTTACAAATAAAAGAACCTTAGATTGAAATAATTATATAACTTCTATTTATGAAATAAATAAATCTATAGTTGAAATAAATCAAATAAATTTTAAAGAAATTTTTAAAATTTTTGATAAAATTAATAAAATTTTAAATTGAGACTATTTATTATTTTTAGAAACAAATCCTATAGATAAAATGTATTTATCTTTAAAGTATGATACAAGAAAAATATGAAAAATTCAAAATAAATTAGTAGAAAAATGAAAATTTTCTTTAAATGAGATTGGAATATCCAAAGTAGATAAAATAATAACTAAAAATATTTCTATATGAGATGAAATTTTATGAAATATTGTTATAGCAAAAAAAGATGTTTTTACTGAAAATCAACAAAGAATATTTTTAGGAATCATTAATTCTCTTGCTTGACTATTAAAGCAAAAAAATATTTTAGAAGAGGAAAGAGATATAGAATTTAGTCAAAATTAATATTTTACAATTTCAATACTTCAACCAACTTCAATAAAATCTTTTATTAATGTTCTAATTTTATCATATTCTCTTCTTGATAAATCTGATTTATAATTTTTGATTATAAAATTATAAATACTGTTTAATTCACCTGACTTAAAAGTAGTTTTTCATGTTTTTTCAGATATTAAAACTACTAATCTTATTAAATTTTTTGCTCTAACTGTAAAATTTTCTGATTTATTTGGAAAAAATCTAACTACTTTTATTTCTCATATTTCTATTTTTTTAAGTTTTTTCATAAAACTATTTTCTTTAGTCACTTCTTTTTCTATTATTTCTTCATTTTTTTTAATACTTTTTTTAATATTTTTATAATTTTGTTCTTTCTTTTTAGTTTTTAAATTTTTAATATTTAATTCTCATAGAATATTATTTCAATATTTTTTAGTATAGAGTGTAGAAATTACAATAAATATTACTCATAAAACTCATAAAGCCATAAATCTTGAATCTCAGTCCATACCGAACCAAATATCAAATAAGAATATTTTAGCAGTTGTAAGTCATAAGAAATATAATCAAATTGTTCTGTATTTTATAATATCTTTTGAAATTCAGATAAATAATAATATTGAAGCTATAAATCCCCAATAAATAGTTAAACTAAAGTGTCATAATAAATTTCCAAAAATATCTAAAATATAGATATTACTTATAATAAAAGCATATATAGAAATTAAAATTAATATAATTTTATTATAAATTTTTACTTTATTTAATTTTTTCCAAATAATTATATTTGAAATAAATATAGCTGAAACAATATATTGAAGGCTTTTTAGATAATCTAGTTCATCTATTTCTAATTTTCTAAAAACTAAATTTAACTCTCAAATATGTAAAAATCAGAATAATCCAATAAGTATAATAAAAATTATTTTTAAAAAATTAATATTGAATCTAGCATAGAAATATCACAAAACTGTTATAAATATACTTATTCCAAATAAACTCCATCAATGCCCTGTATTTGGTATAATTTGCAGTAATAAACCTCACATTATTCACATTCAGATTAAATGTCATATAGAGTGAATAATATTTAAAGATTCTTTTTTTTCTTTTGCTTTATTTATAAAAAATAAATTTAACATAAAACTTGCTAATATTATAACAAAACTAATTAGAAATTTATAATCTCAAGATTCTACATTATCTAATAAAATTCAAAATTTAGATAATCAAATAGCAAACAAAACTGTTGCTGCTATGAAAACTTTGATACTTGAATTCTTTGAATAAAAATAATATAATATTGTTGCTTCAAATAACCAAATAGCTGAAATAATTTCTGGATAATCTGAAAATATAAATGCAACAGCAATAGAAAATAGTGAAATACTAATACCTGCAAAAGAATAAAATATATTTTTTAAATCTTCATCTTCTCTCATTTTTTCAATTCATATTTTTTGAGTAATAAAATATGAATGCAAGAAATAAACTATAGCTAAAGCTAAAAATGCTAATCATTGAATCATTCAACTAAAATATTCTTCTCCAAAGTTATATATTTGAAAAGCAATAAATCATACTCCTAAAATACTTCAAATAATTAAACTGTTAAAGTTTTTCTTTTTCAATAATTTATTATTTACAAAAGGCATTAACCAGTTAGATATTGCAAAAATAAATATTGCTAATATTCAAATATTAAATCATATAAAATCAATATTATTGGTAACTAATATTCATAAAGTTCATACTGTTCATAATGTTCAAATAGAATATAATAATGCCCTTTTATTAGAAAGAAAGTATGATATAAATAAAAATAATAAAGAAGATATTATACTTATAATATAGAAAATAAAATCTACTGAAAAATAATGTACTACTGAAATATAGAAAATTCAAATAATTGCAAATACTCAAGCAAATAAATATTCAATAATTGTATTATATTTTTTATCAAAATTAAATATAGAATAAATTGCTGCTATATTAAAAATATTTAAAATAATAAGTTTTGATAAAGCTCAAATACTATCACTAACTGGAGCTACTAAAAATAAAATATTTCATAAAATAAAACTTATACCAAAAAGTAATATTGATTTTTGTTTATTAGCTAAAAATAATGCTCAAAGACTTATTATTAAACTATATCATATTAAAATATATGGTGTTCAGTCTGAAACTTCTCAAACAATAAATGGATTTAAATATGCAAAAATAAATGAAAATAAAAGTAGATTTCTAGAATTATAAACAAGTGAAGTTACAACTCAAAAAACTGTATTTAAAATAAGTAATACAAAAGTAACTCATCAAGTTAAAAATCAATCTCATCAATTAATATTATCTCAAATTAAATACCTTCCAGAAAGAATAATTGCATAATTTAATAATATTGATAGTCATATTAAAATCATTCATTCTTGTTTTGCATCTGTTTTTTCTAATTTTATTCAAAAACCAAAAATAATAATTGAAATTATAAAACCTAATATTAATCTTCCAATTGGTCAAATAATATCCCAAAAAGATGCAGCAAATCATTTTAAAAAATATATAATTACAAAAAATAATATTAGAGCTCATATTTTAGCAATAGTATTTGTAGTAAAAAAATTAGTAATATATTTTCCAAATTTTGTAATTAATAAATTAATTTTAGTAGGTTTAGAATATTTTGGTTCAATATATTCTTTTTCTTCAACTTTTATTTTAGTGTCTAAAACTTTTTTTTCATCAGTACCGGTTCTTATATTTCATTTTTCAACTTCAAGAACCGGTACTTCTTTTTTAATTCAAATATAATTTTGTTTTATTCAATTAGCAAAAAATTCTAATCTATCAGTTATAAAATTTTCTGATAAAAATAAAAATTTAATAATAACTATAGCTATTACAGAAATAAAATATCTTTCAAATCAATATCAAAATAATATTCAAATTCAGATTCAAGCTGATATTGCTATAAACCAAGCAAATCTATTTAGTAATTTTTTCATATTTTTTTTGTTAAATATCAACAAGGTGGATTTAGCCCCTTGTATTTAAAAGTACATTTAATTAT
>CAZSQW010000043.1:0-6470 GCA_964609055.1 uncultured Candidatus Peribacteria bacterium | reverse complement strand
GTAAAGAAAAAATTTGAAATTCCGTTAAAAACAATAAACTAATAGCATTAAATTTAAATAATATATAAATATGGACTATTTTTATGATTATTCTAAGTCCATTAGATAAAAATGTTGCAAATGTAATAGCTTCTGTAATAAAATAAATGATAGAAAAACACTCCACATTATCTGAAACATTCTTAAAAAAAGGTTTTTGGTTATACCTTTTTTCTTTTATTATTGCTCCAATTGGGTATATAATAAAAATTGTTATTACTTGAGAAATATCTGTAGCTGAAGTTTGATTATTATATTGAATACTTAGTTTAATAACACTTCTTTCAAGTTTTAATGATTTTGGAATGACTGAATCTATGAATTATTTTATACCAGAATACTTAGAAAAAAAAGATTATTCTAAAGTAAAAACTATAATAGCATATGCTTTTATCACACAAGTTTTAACTTGAATTATAATAGTTTTATTTTTATTTTTTTGAGCAGACTTTTTAGCTGAAAATTATTTCAAATCAGAACAAGCCTCTAATATTTTAAAAATATTTTGCCTTTATTTTTTATGAATAAATATTTTTCAGGTTTTTAATAATTTCTTTTTAGTAGTTCAAAATACATTTTATAATAGAATTACAGAATTTTTAAGAATGTTATTTATTTTAATTTCAGTATTAATATTTAGCTTTTTAGATATTTGAAATATAGAAAACTTTGCTTTAGCTTGGATGGCTTGATTATATTTTGGAATAATTTTTGTTATTTATTTTTTTTATACTAAATATTATAAAAAATATTTATCTTGAGTTAAATATTCTTTTTCTAAAAAATTGTTTAAAAAAATATTTAACTATGCAATTATAGTCTTTGTAGCAGCCCAAGCAGCAACTATACTGAGTCAAATGGATATGCAAATGATTATTTATTTTCTTTGAAATGAATCTGCTTGATATTATACAGCCTATTTAAGTATAATAGCAATTCCCTTTATGTTAATTGGACCAATTTTTGCTTTATTATTTCCACTTTTTTCACAGCTTCATGCAGAAAAAAAATATGATAAAATTAAATTAGTTAAACAACTAATGCAAAAAAATTTTATTGCAATAGCTTTGTCTTTTAATATTTTATTTTTTGTTTTTGCTGAAATAATAGCATATATATTATTTTGAGCATCTTATATAAACTCTTGAATAATATTACAATATTCCATTTTATTTCTTACTTTTAACTTTTTATTACAAATTAATTTTAATATTTTAGCTTGAATTTGAAAAATAAAAAAAAGACTAAAGATTATTTTATATGCCTTAGTTTTTAATTTTATTGCAAATATTATTTTGATAAATTGAATAGATTTTATTAATTTTGAATGAATATGAGTAAAATGAGCAGCTTTAGCTACTTGATTTGGTTGGATGTTAATTTGGATTTTATCAGAAATAACATTATGAAAAAAATTTATTTCAAAATTTGATTATATATTTTTTATAAAAAACATAATTTCTTTACTAATTTTATGATTTTTATCTTACAAATATATAATTCCATTATTTGAAGAATTATCTAGATGAAAAAGTTTTTGATTATTATTTGTAATTTGAACATTATGGTTTATAATATTTTGAATAATAAATTACAAAGAATTTAGATGATTTATTTGAGAAATTAAAAAATTAAAAAAATGAAAATAACAATATTTGGGACATGATATGTGTGACTTGTAACTTGAACTTGTTTAGCTGAAGTTGGACATGAAGTTATGTGTATTGATATAGATAATAGAAAAATAGAGGATTTAAAAAAATGAATAATTCCTATTTATGAACCTTGACTTGAAGAATTAGTTTTAAAAAATTATAAAGAAAAAAGATTAAATTTTTCTACTGATGCTAAAAAATGAGTAGAATTTGCAACTGCAATTTTTTCTGCTGTTTGAACTCCACCTGATAAAAACAATCAAAATAAAGCTGATTTAAAATATGTAAAAGAAGTTGCTAAAATTATTTGAAAATATATCAATGAATACAAAGTATTAATAAATAAATCTACAGTTCCAGTTTGAACTTGAAAAGAATGTAGAAATATAATTAAAAAAGAGGTTTTTAAGAATAAAACAAATATTGATTTTGATATTATATCTAATCCAGAATTTTTAAGAGAATGAACTGCAATATGAGATTTTTTTAATCCAGATAGAATTATTTGTTGAGTACAAAATGAAAACTCTAGAATAATAATGGAAACAATTTATAAATCTTTTAAAAATAAAACAAATATAATTTTTACTGATATTAAATCTGCTGAAATAATAAAATATGCTTCTAATTCATTTCTTGCAACAAAAATAAGTTTTATAAATGAAATAGCAAATTTTACTGAAAAAGTATGATGAAATATAAAAGATATAAGTTTATGATTATGAAGTGATTCTAGAATTTGAGAACAATTTTTAGAATCTTGAATTTGATATTGATGAAGTTGTTTTCCTAAAGATATAAAAGCTTTTATAGAAACAGGTAAGGATTATAATTATAATTTTGAAATAATTAAATCTACAGAAAAAGTTAATAAGTTACAAAAAATAAAAGTAGTTAAAAAATTACTAGAAGAGATTAAATCATTAAAGTGAAAAACAATTACTATTTGGTGATTAGCTTTTAAACCCAGTACTGATGATATAAGAGATGCTCCTAGTATTGATGTAATAAATGAATTATTAGAATTACGAGTTAAACAAATTAATACTTATGATCCAATTGCCTCTACAAATATGAAAGAAAAATTTATATGAAATAATAATATAAAGTATTTTAATACTAGTTATGAAGCTTTATATAAAAGTGATTGATTAATTATTTTAACAGAATGGTGAGAGTTTTTAAAACCAAATATAAAACTTATTAGGAAAAATATGAAATGAAATATTATAATTGATTGAAGAAATATTTGGAACAAAAATATTATAAAAGAGTTAAATTTTACTTATAAATGAATATGACAATGAAATTAATAATACAAATACCTTGTTACAATGAAGAACAAACTTTAGAATCTGTTTTAAAAGAATTACCTACTGAAATAAAATGAATAGATATTATTGAAACTATGATAATAGATGATGGTAGTTCTGATAAAACTATAGAAATTGCTAGTAATTTTTGAATAGATTATATTGTAAAACATATTTGAAATAAGGGTTTATGAAATGCTTTTAAAAGCTGAATACATAAAGCTCTTTTAGAATGAGCTGATATTTTAGTAAATACTGATTGAGATAATCAATATCCATGAAAATATATAAAAGATTTAGTAAAACCTATAATAAAAGGAAAAGCTGATATAGTAATGTGAAATAGACAAACATCTACAATTAAACATTTTTCACCAATTAAAAAGTTTTTTCAATGGTTTTGAAGTGCTATGGTAAGAACTCTTTCCTGAACTAATGTTCCTGATTCAGTTAGTGGTTTTAGAGCATATTCTAAAGAATCTCTTTTAAGACTAAATGTTACTTCTGATTTTTCATATGCAGTTGATACATTAGTTCAAGCCTGAAACAAAAGATTAAAAATTGCTGATATCTTAATGCATACAAATGCACCAACTAGACCATCTAGACTTTTTAAAAATATTTTTCATCATATGAATAAAACTGCTCAAATTTTAATGAGAGTTTATGCAATGTATAACCCACTTAGAATATTTTTTAGTATTTGAACAATATTTTTTATATTAGGTTTAATCTGAATCTGAAGATTTATGTATTATTACATAACTGTAGACTGAGACACAGGAAAAATTCAATCATTAACAATATCTTGAGTACTTCTAATAATTGCAATTCAGTTTTATGCAATGTGAATTATTTGAGATTTAATTTCTAAAAATAGAAAATTAATTGAAGATGATTTGTATTTAACAAAAAAACAATATTATGAGAAAAATGGAGGGTATTAAAAAAATAATTTTTAACATAAAAATTATTTTTTTTGCTTTTTTTCTTTTATTTACTATAATTTTTATGTTAAAAAATAAATTAAATTTTACTATGAACAATGCACAGTACAGAATAATTGAAGAATGATCACTAATATGAGAGTGAACAAATATATGGAATTTCACACATATTAGAAACAATTCTTCAATATGAACTAATTGTAATATATGAAATAATGTATATATAGATTCTTGAGTTATAATTTGAAATAATGTAAAAATACAAAATTCAGTAAATGCATATAACTGACTTCAAATATGAGATGATGTATTTGTTTGACCTAGTGTTACTTTTACAAATGATTTATATCCAAGAGCTTTTATATGGTGAGATGATAAAATATCAAAAACAATAGTTGAAAATTGAGTAAGTATATGAGCAAATTCCACGATAAAATGTTGAATAACTATATGAGAATTTGCCTTAATATGAGCATGAACAATGGTTACAAAAGATATACCTGCTTATTCACTTGTAGTATGAAATCCTGGTAGAATTGTTTGAAAAGTAGATAAAAGCTGAAATAGAATTTAATATTAAACAAATAAAATGAAAATTAATTTTTTTAAACCATCTGTTGAAGAAGAAGAAATAGAAGCTGTTGTTGAAGTAATGAGAAGTTGAATGATTGCAGAATGAGAACAAGTAAGAAAACTAGAAAAAGATTTTAATAAGTTTATAACTAATTGAGATTTTTTTCCTATTTGTGTTACAAGTGGTACTACTGCTCTTGATTTATGATTAAAAGCACTATGAATAAATGAGGATGATGAAGTAATTGTTCCTGATTTCACATTTATAGCAACTGCTAATGCTGTAAGATTTCAAAATTCAAAAGTTATATTTTCTGATGTAGATAAAAAAACTTATAATTTGAATTTGTCTGAAATAAAAAAAGTTTTAACTCCAAAGACAAAAGCTATAATAGTAGTACACCTTTTTTGAAATCCTATTTCTGATATACTTGAAATAGCTGATTTTTGTAAAGAAAATAATCTCTTTTTAATAGAAGATTGTGCTCAAGCTCATTGAGCTGAAATAAATTGAAAAAAAGTATGAAGTTTTTGAGATATTTCATGTTTTTCATTTTATGCAACAAAAAATATGTCAACAGCAGAATGATGAATAACATTATTTAGAAAAGAATCTGATTATAAAAAAGCTAAGCTAATATATAATCATGGTCAGTCAGAAAAATATCTTCATGAAACACTTTGATATAATTTCAGAATGACAAATATACAGGCTGCAATTTGAAATGTACAATTATGAAAACTAGATTGACTTAGTAATTCAAGAATTAATAATGCAAACCATTATAATAAAATTTTGAAAAACCAGAATATATTACAACTTCCTCTAATAATAGAAAATTCTAAAAATGTTTTTCATCAATATACTGTTTTAGTAAAAGAAAATTCTAAAATTACTAGAAAAGAAATACAAGAAAAATTATTAGAAAAATGAATCCCAACAGCTATACACTATCCTATCCCTGTTCATAAACAACCATATTATAAATCATTATGATATGAAGAAAATATTTGTAAAAATACTAATTACCTTACTTCTAATATATTTTCTCTTCCTATATACCCATGATTAAAAGAAGAAGAATTAAAATATATTAGTGAATCTTTACTTGAAATAATTAAATAAAAAAATGAAAGTACTTTTAATATGATTAGGAAAAATGTGACAATTTCACCTACAGAATCTATTACAGATTAAAGAAGTAAAAGAAATTTATGCATTTGATATAATGACTGAAAATTTTAAAATACAAGATGAAAAAATTACTTATCTTAATAATTTAGATGATTTAAAACAGTTATGATGAAATTCATCTATAGATAATATAGATTTTGTTGATATAGTTGCTCCTACTCAATTTCATAAATCATACTTAGATATTTTTATAAAAAATAACAAAAATATTTTTGTTGAAAAACCTATAGTTTCTAACCTAGATGAATTTAATAAAATTCAAAGCCTAATTAAGGAAACAAACTATAATAAAAATATCTGTGTCTGATTTATAGAAAGGTTTAATGTTATTTCAAAACAATTTAAAAAATATATTTCTGATTTCTGAGAACCAAAGCAAATTGAAATTTTTAGATATAATCCTTGAAGTGATAGAGTTGCAGATGTTAATATTACTACAGATTTAATGATTCATGATATTGATCTAGTTAATTATTTTTTTGATAATAAAAAAGTAAATATAGTTTGAAAAAATGCACAAAATGAATCTTCAACAGTTTTATTAAAAGTGTGAAACACAGATATAACACTTTGAGCAAATAGAATTACTCAACAAAAAATAAGACAAATAAAATTTTATTACCAAGATAAAACAATTATTTGAGATCTAATATTATGAAAAATAGAGGTTTTTCATAAACCTAGTACTTATTTATCAAATAAATGACAAGATTTAGATATTACATATATGCTTGAAGAAAAAGTTTTA
>CAZSQW010000042.1:0-6495 GCA_964609055.1 uncultured Candidatus Peribacteria bacterium | reverse complement strand
AAAGTTGGTATTGCTAGAATGGAAAGAATTGCTAAAGATAGAATGACAATTCTTGAATTAGATGATGCTACTCCAGGAACTTTTATTAATTCTAGACCAATTGTTGCTGTAATGAAAGAATTTTTCTGAAGTTCTCAATTATCTCAATTTATGGATCAATCAAATCCACTTTCAGAATTAGGACACAAGAGAAGAGTTTCTGCTCTTTGACCTGGTTGATTAACTAGGGAAAGAGCTTCTTTTGAAGTTAGAGATGTTCATCCAACTCAATATGGTAGAATATGTCCAATTGCTACTCCTGAAGGACCAAATATTGGTTTAGTTCTACATTTTGCTAGTTATGCTAGAGTGGATAAATATGGTTTTTTATTAACTCCATACAGATCAATTTTGCATGAAGTTAAAAATGATGGAAAATCAGCTATTAATAAAATTGTTTTAAATAATATTATTGGTAGTGATTGAAAGATTATTGCTGAAGAAAAAAAAATAATTACAAAAGAATTAGCTGAAAAAATTAAAAAAGAAGTTAAAACTAAAAAAATTGAAGTTAGAGGATTTTTAAGCTCTGATTTTGAATATTTTAATGCTCAACAAGAAAAAGTTTTAGTAGTAGCTGAAGCAAATTCATTTTTTGATAAATTTGGAAATTTTACTGAAACTAGAATTTCTGCTAGGGCTGGTAATGTTCCTACAATTTCTCATGTAAGACAAGTGACTCATATTGATGTTTCTCCAAAACAAGTTATGTCTGTTGAAACTTCACTACTACCATTTTTGGAACATGATGATGCTACTAGAGCTGAGATGGGATCAAATATGATGAGACAAGCAGTTCCATTATTAAGACCAGAAGCTCCAGTAGTTGGAACAGGTATGGAAAAAATTGTTTGAGAAGGTTCAAGTTATTCAGTTGTAGCTAAAGAAGATGGTGAAATTATTGGTGTTGATGCAAAACATATAAGTATTCTTTATAAATCAGGTGAAAAAAAATTACATGAATTAAAAACTTATAAGAGATCTAATCATGATATGATTATTCATCAAAAGCCTCTTATTTCTCATGGTCAAAAAATTAAAAAAGGTCAAGTCTTGGTTGATGGACATTCTATGGAAAATGGGGAATTAGCTATTGGTCAAAATTTAAGAGTAGCATATATGCCTTGGAAAGGTTATAATTTTGAGGATGCTATTATTCTTTCTTCAAAAGTTATTGAAAATGACTTATATACATCAATTCATATAAAAGAATATTCTCTTGATGTTAGAGAAACTAAATTATGACCTGAACAAACTACTGATGATATTCCTAATGTTTCTAGTTCTAAATTAAAAGATTTAGATATAGATGGTATTATTAGAACAGGTGCTCATGTTTCTGGTTGAGATATTTTAGTTGGTAAAATTACTCCAAAAGGTGAACAAGAACTTTCTCCAGAAGAAAGATTATTAAGAGCTATTTTTGGTGATAAATCTAAAGATGTAAAAGATTCATCTTTAAGATTACCTACTGGACAAGAATGAAAAATTCTAAATGTAGAGATATTAAAAAGAGAAGAAGGTGATAATCTTCCTACTTGAGTATTTATGCAAGTAAAAGTTTATATTGCAGATACTAAAAAAATGGAAGTTGGTGATAAAATGGCTGGAAGACATTGAAATAAAGGTATTGTTTCAAAAATTGTTCCAGTTGAAGATATGCCTTATGATGAAGATGGTGAACCAGTTGATATTATTTTGAATCCATTATGAGTAATTTCAAGAATGAACATTGGTCAAATATTAGAAGTGCATGCTGGTGCTGCTGGTACTAAATTAGGTATTAATATTGCTACTCCAATATTAAATGGTATGAAAGTAGAACAAGTGTCAGAATTAATGGAAAAAGCTTGATTACCTATTGATGGTAAAACTCAATTATTTGATTGAATCACTGGTGAACCATTTAAAGAAAGAACTACTGTTGGTACTAAATATATGTTGAAACTTCATCATATGGTAGATGAAAAAATTCATGCTAGATCAGTTTGACCATATTCTATGGTAACTCAACAACCACTTTGAGGTAAGGCTCAAAATTGAGGACAAAGATTTGGAGAAATGGAAGTATGGGCTTTAGAAGCATATGCTGCTAGTCATATTTTACAAGAAATGATTACAATTAAATCAGATGATGTAGCTGGTAGAACACAAGCTTATGAAGCTATTGTTAAAAACCAACCTATTAAAAAACCAAATATTCCAGAATCTTTTAATGTATTGATTAAAGAATTACAAGCTATTTGATTAGATGTTGATCTTTTAGATAAAGAAGAATTGTTAGAACGTGAAAATGAAATGGAATCTGAATATGAAAAAATGAAACTAAAACAAGAGGAATATGATATTAAAAAGGCTAAATTAGAAAAAAATAAAGAAAAATCTAAAAAATAAAAATTATTAATTAATCAATAAATAGATGTTTGAAAAAACTAAGGAACTGGATAATTTTCTAAATGATAAAATTACAGACTTTTCAGAAATAAGTAAAGATATTTGAAAAGCAGATGTAACTAAATGAAAAAATCTTGATAATTTGGCAGGTATTGCTATTGGTGTAACTTCTCCAGAAAAAATTAGAGCGCTTTCTTATGGTAAAGTTCTTATTTCAGAAACTATAAATTATAGAACACAAAAACCAGAAAGAGGTTGATTGTTTTGTGAACAAATTTTTGGGCCAAGAAAAAATTATGAATGTGCTTGTGGAAAATATAAAAGAATTAGATATAAAGGTGTTGTTTGTGAAAGATGTTGAGTTGAAGTAACAAAAGCTAGTGTAAGAAGAGAAAGAATGGCTCATATTGATTTATATGCTCCAGTTGCTCATATTTGGTATATAAAATCTGTTCCTTCTAGAATTGGTTTATTATTAGATTTACCAGTTAGAAAATTAGAACAAGTTGTATATTTTGCTTCATATATTATTACTGATATTTATGAAGAAAAAAGAGAAGAAGCTATTAAAAATTTAGATGATAGATATAAAACTACTAAAGTAGAAGTTCAAAAAGAGATTCAAAAAGAGGTTAATGAATTAAAACTTAAAAGAGAGTGATGAGAATTAACTAAAAAGAAATATAATGATGCAGAACATGCAGTAATGACAAAACTTGATAATTTAAATGAAGAATTTGAAGAATTAAAAAATGGTCTTAAATGATTAAATGTTTGAGAAGTTATTTGAGAATTAGAATATAGAATTTTAGCTGAAAAATTTCCACATGTTTTTGATTGATGAACTGGTGCTGAATATTTGAAAAAATTACTAAAAAGAATAAAATTAGAAGACTATATTATTGATATGCAATCTCAATTGAAAGTAGCTACTCAAGCAAAATCAAAAAAAATAATGCAAAAAATAAAATTAGCTTCAAATTTATTAAAATCAGGTCAAAAACCAGAATGGTTTATTCTTACAGCTCTTCCTATTGTGCCACCAGATTTAAGACCAATGATTCAACTTGATGGTTGAAGATTTGCAAGTTCAGATCTAAATGATTTATATAGAAGAGTTATTAATAGAAATAATAGACTTAAAAAACTTATTAAATTATGAGCTCCTGATGTTATTCTTAAAAATGAAAAAAGAATGCTTCAAGAATCTGTTGATATGTTAATTACTGGTAGTACTAGAAGTAATAGATCAGGTTTTGTAAGTGCTAATAAAAAAGAATTAAAATCTTTAACTGAAGTATTAAAAGGTAAACAGGGTAGATTTAGACAAAATTTACTTTGAAAAAGGGTAGATTATTCTGCTAGATCTGTAATTATTGTTGGTCCTTCTCTTCCAATGGATTGTTGTGGTATTCCTAAAAAAATGGCTATAATTTTATTTAAACCATTTATTATTTCTAAATTAATAGAAGAATGATTGGTATATAATGTAAAACATGCTGAAAAATATATTGAAAAAGGAAATAAAGAAGTTTGGGATGCATTAGATGAAATTATAGAAGATAAATATGTAATTATGAATAGAGCTCCAACTCTTCATAGATTATCTGTTCAAGCTTTTAAACCAGTACTTATTGGTGGTAAAGCTATTCAACTTCATCCTCTTACTTGTTGAGCATTTAATGCAGATTTTGATTGAGATCAAATGGCTATTCATTTACCTCTTACTCCAAAAGCTCAAGAAGAAGCTAGAAACTTAATGGTTAGTTCTAAAAATTTACTTGCTCCTTCTAGTTGAGATCCTATAGTTACTCCTTCTCAAGATATGATTCTTGGTTGTTATTATGCTACAGCTATGGATGAAGAAGATAAAGGTTCAGGACAAAATTTTGCTAGTATTATAGATTCTGGACTTGCCTATGAAGCAGGTTCTATTTCAATTAAATCAGCTATAAATGTTAGAATTAATTGAAAAATAATTAAAACTACTTATGGTAGATTATTATTTAATGAAATTGTACCAGTTGAGATAGGTTATGTAAATGAAACTATTGGAAAATGAGCTTTGAAAAAAGTTTTAGCTAGATCATTTGATGAATTATGAGCAAAAATTACTGCTAAATTTGTTAATGATATAAAAACATTTTGATTTGAAAGTGCTACAATTTCTTGACTAAGTATTTCTAAAGAAGATATGGTTATGCCTGAAATTAAAAAAGAACTTTTAGAAGAAGGTACAGAAAAAGTTACATTTATTCAAAAGAAACATTGGAATGGTTTTATTACTCAAGAAGAAAAATATAATCAATCTGTTGCAATTTGGGCTAAAGTAAAAAATAGAATTGAAAAAGAGATGAAAGATTGATTTACAAAAAGAAATCATGTATATGCATATATTGATTCAGGAGCTAGATGAAACTGGGGTAATGTAACTCAATTATGTTGAATGAAAGGTTTGGTTGCATCTACTTCAGGTAAAACAATTGAATTACCTATTAAATCTACTTTGAAAGAATGATTTTCTACATTAGAATATTTTATTGCTACTCATGGTTGAAGAAAAGGTAAAGCTGATACTGCTCTTAAAACTGCTCAATCAGGTTATTTAACAAGGAGATTAGTAGATTCATCTCAAAATCTTATTATTAAAGAAATTGATTGTAAATCAGTTCATTATAAAACTGTAAAAGCAAGTGATACTAAATGAAGTTTTTCTGAAAGTTTTGCTGAGAGAATTTTTTCTCAAACAATAGCTACTGATGTAAAAATTGATTGAAAAACTATTATTGAAGAATGAACAATTATTAATAAAAATATATTAAAAATTGTAGCTGAAAATAATATTGAAGAAGTAAATATTAGATCAGTATTAACTTGTGAATCAGAAGGTTGAGTTTGTAAACAATGTTATGGTTTAGATTTAGGTCTAAATATTCCAGTTGAAATTGGTACTCCAGTTTGAGTAATAGCTGCTCAGTCTATTGGTGAACCAGGTACTCAATTGACTATGAGAACTTTTCATAGTGGTTGAGTTGCTACAGAAGGTTGAGATATGACTCAAGGTTTATCAAGAGTAGAAGAATTACTTGAGGCAAGAATACCAAAAGCATTAGCTGAAATTTCTGATATTACTGGTAATGTTGAAATTACTAATGTAGATAAATCTACTATAGTGAAAGTAACTGCAACTGAATTAGAAAAAGATGAATATTACTATTCTGATAAATTTGAATTAGCTATAAAAGTTGGACAAGAAGTAAAAGCTAAACAAATTATTGCTAGAAACAAAGCTGAAAAACAAAGATTAACTTCTAAATTTGCAGGTAGAGTTACTAAAATTGATAATTGAGTAATTGAAATATCAGATATTGAACCAAGAGTATATGAATATAGTTTTGATTTATGAACAACTCTTTTAGTTAATGAAGGTGATATAATTGAAAAATGACAAAAACTTACTATTTGAAATTTAAGTATTCAAAAATTAATGGAAATTTCTGGTGTTGTTGCTGCTGAACAATATATTGTTGATGATATAAAAGCAATTTATGCTTCTCAATGACAAACAGTTAATTCAAAACATATTGAAATTGTAATTAGACAAATGTTTTCTAGAGTAAGAGTTCTTGATAAATGAGATTCAGAATTTTTTCCAGGAGATGTTGTTGATATCATAAAATTTAAAAATAGAAATGATGAAATAATGAGAAAAGGTAAAAAAGCAGGTATCTGAGAAAGATTATTACTTTGAATTACTAAAATATCTCTATTTACAGAATCTTGGTTATCTGCTGCTTCTTTTCAAGAAACAGTTAGAGTATTAGTTGAAGCTTCAGTTTCAGGTAAAATTGATAAACTTGAGCAAATGAAAGAAAATGTAATTATTGGTAGATTAATTCCAGCTTGAAAAGAATATAGAAGAAAACATGGATTTGAAAAAAAATATGAGAATAAAAATAATGATGAATATTTTGATTCAAAAGCTCCAGAAGTTGATGTTTCAGAAGCTCATATGGAAGAAATTTTAAAAGAAATGGAAACAGAAAGTAATTTCTAAAAAAA
>CAZSQW010000041.1:5182-6590 GCA_964609055.1 uncultured Candidatus Peribacteria bacterium | reverse complement strand
TGATTTTTCTTCACAAAATTCACAAGGACAAATTATATCATATTTTTGGGATTTTGGAGATGGTGAAGTTTCAACTGAAGCTAACCCAAGTCATTCGTTTGAAATAGCTTGAAAATATGATGTTAAATTAAGAATAGTTTTTCAAAATAATAATTCTTTAGAATCACAGGTTGAAATAAATATAAAAGATTTTTAATAAAATCTTTTTTTGTATTTTTATTTTTTTTTATATAATTTTAAAAAATAAAATTTACATAAATATTATGTACCCAAAATTAAATATAAATCTTGAAAATAAAAATAGTTATATAAATACTTGAAATTTTTTTAGTAAATCCTTAATTATTAAAGAAAATTTAGAAGAATACTGAAAAATAGTTTTAATAATAGATTCTGAAAAAAGTTTAAATCAATATAAAAAAGTTTTTGATTATTTAAAGATAAGTTATCAAGAACTAAATAACTATTGTTCACTTTGTAATTTAATTTATAATAATATTAATTGAGTTTTTTTGATTTTAAATTATAAATTAAAAGAAGAAATAGTTAAAGAAAGTCAGCTTTTACATTTTTCTCAAATAATAGAAAAATGAAGTTCACAAGATATTAACAATATAGTTAAAAAAATATCAGAACTTTGATATGAATTTTCGCAGTATTCTAATAATTGAACTTATAAAAAATCTTGAGATGTTTTAAATATTACAGATTTTAGTTGAAATTCAGAATATAAAATTAGTTTTTGGGGAGAAAGTATTGAAGAAATTTTAGTTACACCCCAACCCCCTTTGAAGGGGGCTATAAATAGTGTAGAAAAAATAATTATTTGATGAAAAAATAATATTTTTAATGATGAAATAAAAAAAGAAAGTAATTTACAAAATTATTTAAAAAATTTAACAAAAATTTCAACAGAGGGCTTTAGCCCTTTGATTATTCTAGATTCACTAGATTTCTCAGAATTTTATGAAGAAAATATTAATATTTTGGAGAATTTTTGTAGCTTTGATTTTGTTTGAAATAAAAAACTGTCTATTAAAAATTTATTTATAGAAAGCCCTGTTATTGAAAATATTGATAATTTAAAAGAAATATTAAATTCTGATTCAAATAATTTTATTTATACAAAAAATAGAAAAACTATAGATAATTTTATAGATTATAATGAACTAAATAAAAATACTAAAATAACTGAAATTTCTTGAAATTTCTTGAAAAGTTTTGAGTTTAAAAAAGAATGAAGAATTATTTGTGATGATATTTTATGAAAAATATTTATTAAAAAAAGAATAAATAAAAATATTTCAGCAGATTTGGATCTGTTATTAAAAATAAATATTTGAGATTTTGTGGTTCATATTGACCACTGAATTTGAAAATTTATGTGAATAATAAAAAAAGAATTACC
>CAZSQW010000041.1:3616-5082 GCA_964609055.1 uncultured Candidatus Peribacteria bacterium | reverse complement strand
TATTAAAGAATATATTGAAATTGACTATAAATGAGAAGATAAATTATTTGTTCCAATAACTGAAGTTTCAAGAGTTAATAAATATGTTGGGGCTGATAATCCAAAACTAACTTGATTAAATACAAGTGAATGGACTAAAAAATTAGCTAAAGTAAGTCGTGAAGTAGAAGATATTGCACAAGAATTACTAGAAATTTATTCTAATAGAAAAATATGAAAGTCATTTGCTTTTTTACCAGACTTGAAAAAAGAAACTGATTTTAGAGCAAGTTTTCCTTATACTTATACAACTGATCAAGAAGTGGTTATTTCAGAGATTTTATGAGATATGGAGATAGAAAATCCTATGGATAGATTATTGGTTTGAGATGTAGGTTTTGGTAAAACAGAAGTTGCTTTTAATGCAATTTATAGAGCTTTCTTAAATAAAAAACAATCTATTTTTATTGCACCTTTAGTGGTTTTAGCTTATGAACATTATGAAAAAGCAATCGAAAGATTTAGACAATTTTGAATGAAAATTGCTGTAATTACAAGAATGGAATCTGTTAAAAAAGTTGATGAAGTTTTAAATAAATTAAATTCTGGAGAAATTGATTTAGTAGTTTGAACTCATAAATTATTAAGTGATAAAATTAGTTATAAAAATTTATGATTATTAATAGTTGATGAAGAACATAAATTTGGTGTAAAAGATAAAGAAAAAATTAAAAAATTAAAGTCAACAATAGATATTTTGTCTATGTCAGCAACACCAATTCCAAGAAGTTTGAATATGGCATTGTCTCAAATAAAACAAATGTCTATAATAAAAACTCCACCTCAAGGTAGACAAGATATTAGTACAATTATTTCAAAATTCAGTGAAAGAGTAATTTTAGATTGATGTGAAGCAGAATTTAAAAGATGATGACAAGTTTATTTTGTACATAATAGAGTTGCAACTTTAATTAGTTTTGAAAAAATATTAAGCTGACTTTTCCCAGATAAAAAAATTATTACAACTCATGGACAGTTACCTTGAAATACTCTGGAAAAAAGAATTATTGATTTTAAACACAAAAAATATGATATTCTTTTAACTACAACAGTTATTGAAAATGGTATAGATTTTCCAAATGTAAATACAATTTTTATAAATGATGCTCCAAATTTTGGTATGAGTCAAATTCATCAACTAAGGTGAAGAGTGGGAAGAAGTGATAAATTAGGTCATTGTTATTTATTATATAAAAAAGAAAACCTTTGAGAAGAAACAGCAAAAAGATTAAAAACAATTGTTAATTATTCTTATTTGTGAGCAGGTTTTGAACTTGCTATGAAAGATTTAGAAACAAGAGGTTGATGAGATTTATTATGAAGTAAACAAAGTGGACAATGAAGTGAAATTTGAATTACACTTTATTTAAAAATGATAGAAGAAAAAATTAATGAGTTAAAGAATAAAACAGGACACCCACAAGGGG
>CAZSQW010000041.1:0-3516 GCA_964609055.1 uncultured Candidatus Peribacteria bacterium | reverse complement strand
TAGAAATTTTAAGAAAATTTGTAGATTTAGATAAAGAAGTAAAATTTAGTGTAATTACTTCACAAAGATTAAGGTGTAAAGTAAAAGATTTTACAAGTTCAGAAAATTTTTTACAATATTTATTAAATCTTTTAAATGATAATATTGTTAAAAGAAAAATAAGGTTAAAATAATAAAAATAATTAAATATTTTTTTATAATATTCTTTTGTGATTTTAAAAAAAGACATATAATATTATTAATTAAATATTAAGTATAAAAAAATGAGTAAAATCAAATTACAAAAAACAGATAAAAGCTTTATTTGAGAAGTTATGGATTTTTTTAAAGATTTAATTATTATAATAATAATTGTAAAAACTATTACTATATTTTTTGTGTCTATTTTTATAATAAATGGTCAATCAATGTATTCTTCATATTATGATAAGGAATTTATATTAGTTGATAGATTTTCAACACAAACATTTTTTAATATTAAAAAACAAGATATTAAAAGGTGAGATGTAGTAGTAGTAAAACCAGAAGTTGATCCTATAAGAGAATATTTTATTAAAAGAATTGTTTGAATGCCTGGTGAAATGTTAAAAATTAAAGATTGAAATGTTTTTATAAAAAAAAGTTGAAAAGAAAATTTTATTAAATTAGATGAAAAATATTTAAATAAAGAAAACTATTGAAAAACAAAAGTAGATAATCAATTAAAAGAAAATATATATATTATTCCTGAATGAAAATATTTTGTAATGTGAGATAATAGGAATCAATCAAGTGATTCTAGAAGTTGTTTTTCTTCTAATTGTAATAATGTTAGAGATCAATTTATTTGAAAAGATTTTATAGTATGAAAAGTTTTAATTGATTTAGGATATTTTAATTTCAAGAATTTTTCTTTTACTCATCCTGTAATTAAAGAAGATTGAAATTTTATTGATACAAGTCCAAAATGGGTTAATTCAGAAGATAGTTATAATTATAATTACTAATTTTTTATGGAAGGCTTTTATTTAATAGATAAAGAAAAATGAATTTCTAGTTTTGATATAATTAGAAAATTAAGAAAAAAACTTAATATTAAAAAAATGTGACATACTTGAACTCTTGATCCATTAGCCACAGGATTAGTTTTAGTAGCTATAGGAAATTATACTAAGCTCATTCCTTTTTTGGAAAAAGATAGAAAAACATATATTACAACAATTAATTTAGATTGAGTCACTTCTAGTTTTGATTTAGCTGAGCAAATAGAATTTTTATCAATAGAAAAACAAAAATATTTTAAAGAAAAATTATCTAAAAAATATTTAGAAGAAATTTTAAAAAAGAATTTTACTTGAAAAATACAGCAAACACCACCAAAATTTTCAGCAATAAAGATAGATTGAAAAAGAGCATATGAATTAGCTAGAGCAGGAAAAGAATTTGAAATAAAAGAGAAAACTGTAGAAATATTTAATATAGAAATATTAAATTATGAATATCCAAAACTGAAATTAGAAATAGAAGTAAGTGCAGGAACTTATATTAGAAGTATTGCAAAAGATTTATGAATTTTATTATGAACTTGATGATATTTATCTGATTTAAGAAGAACAAAAATTGCAAAATTAAATTTAGAAAAATCTATAAAATTAAACAATATAACAACAGAGAATTTTAGTTTTTTGTCAGTTAAAGATATTTTTGATTCAAAATATTTCTTAGAAAAAGATAAAAATTGATGTTATAATAATTGAAAAATTACTACTCAAGATTTTTTTAGATTAAATAATGGTTTAGAAAGATTAAGAAAATTTAATTTAAAATTAAATAAAAAATATTTTTTGTATAATTGAAAAAAAATTACTAATATAGTTATGTTTGATTGAAAAAAATTAATCCCTATAAAAAAAATAATATAAACTGTATTAAAGTGTATAAGAAAGTGTGTTAATAAATTTTTTAATAATAAAAAAAATGCTAGATTTCCAAATTATAAAAATAATTATTGTTTTAGTTTTATTAATATTTTTTACTATATTATATGGTTTATCTTTATTTAATAGTATAAAATATATTGTTCCTCAAGTAAGTACTTTTAAATCTGATTTTAAAATTTTAGAAGAATGATTAAAAAGATATGATTTAAAATGAAAAAAAATTATAGATTTGTGAAGTTGAATATGAAAAGCTATTAGATTTTTTGAAAAAAAATTTAAAATGAAAGCTACTTGATATGAAATAGATTTATCAAATACATTAATAGCAAAAGTTTTAAATAAAATATTTTCTTCAAAAACAAAAGTAATAAAATGAAATTATTTTAAGGCTGATTTATATAAATATGATTATATTTATGTTTATCTTTTTCCAGAACTTATGGAAAAAATTGAAGAAAAGATTTGGAAAGAAGCAAAAAAAGGTACAATAATATTTGCAAATGCTTTCAAATTTAAAAAACATCAACCTATAGATATTTTTTATAAAAATTGAAAAGAAAAAATTTTAGTCTATAAGATTTAAAATTATGAAAAAAATGAAAATAATAATTGGAACAAAATCTTTACCAAAAGTTTTAGCTATAGAAGAAGCAATTAAAAAATGTATTTATTTCAAAAATAAAGATTATGAAATAATACCTTTAAAAGTTGAATCTTGAATTTCTGATATGCCAATTAGTGAAAATGAAAATATGCTTTGAGCAAAAAATAGAGCTGAAAATTGTATGAAAAATAATAAAGCTGATTTTTATGTGGGAATGGAAGGTTGAACTACAATGATTTGAAATAAAGCTTATTTATTTGGGGTAGTTTATATTTTAAATAATTCTTGAAAAGGACATTATTGATTTAGTAATAAAATAGAAGTTCCTGAATTTTTTAGAGCCAAAATTTATGATGAACATTTTGAACTTTGACCAGTTTTAAGTGAAGCAACAAAAGAAAAATGAGCTAGTCAAAAATGATGAGCTTTTGCTCATTGGAGTGATTGAATGCTTACTAGAAAAGACCAGTTTGTTTTAGCTTTTTTAAGTGGAATAGTTCCATTTTTTAATAAATATTATGAAAATAAATAAATTAATTATTTAAGTTTTCTTCAATTCTTCTCATTATTTCCTTATTAATTTTATTCTCATCAGAATTAATCATATCTATTAAATCATCTAAAGTTAAAATAATCATTGTGGTATCTGAAGTAGCTTCTGCTGTTGCTGTTCTTTTTTCTTCATTTAGAAGAGCAATTTCTCATACAATATTTCATTCAGATAATTCTACAATTTTTTTTCAATCAATAGAAATTTTAACTGTACCATTTTTGATAATATATCATTTACCATTAGAGTTAGTTCATTGTGTTATAATTATTTCTCATTTGCTAAAATTTTCTTCTTCACAATTAAGAATTATAGATTCTACAGTTTCTCTATCAATTCATCTAAAAATACTAAGATTATAAATTGTTTCAGTCATTTTATTATATTAATTATTATATATATTTTAATAATATATTATATTTCTATAAAATGCAAAAAATAAT
>CAZSQW010000040.1:0-6620 GCA_964609055.1 uncultured Candidatus Peribacteria bacterium | reverse complement strand
AAAATTTGGATCACCTTTAGTTAATAATCCAGCTTGGTTTAGATAATAAAAAAATATGAAAAAAAATAATAATTCAGGATTTTCTATATTAATAGCTATATTTATGATAGGATTTTTATTAGTTTTGGTTGTGTGAATGCTTAATATTATGCTTAGAGAAATTAAAGATAATAGATGATCAGGAAATTATCTTAAATCTTATGCTGGAGCTGAGTGAGCTATGGAATTATGACTTCTTAAAATAAAAGAAAAATGATATTGAATAGATGAAAATTTAGCTGAAAGTAATTCTTGAATATTATCTTTCAATCCAACTTTGAAAAACAATGATCCAAGAATTTCTTATAAAATGGATATTTGAGTAAAAAGTTATTCAGGAAGTTTAGATTCTTGAAAAACAGTAATTATACCACTTTTTTCTAATACAAATTATGTAAAACAACCAGAATATATCTGAAATTCTGATATTATTTGGAATATAATTTGAAAATGAGAATGAATGTCTTGAAGTTGAAATTTTAGTTATTCAGATAATATTTATTATAAGAAAAAAACTTGATGATATGAAAGTTTAACTATAGAAAATTTTTTATCTACTAATAGTTGAAGTTATTTAATGCTTTTTAGTAAAAGTAATAATTCTAATTTTGAATTAAAAGCAGAATCTAATTTTTCTAAACCAGTTTGAACAATAATTTCTAGTGTTCAGGTATGAAAATTTAGACAAAATATTATTACAAATATAGATAATACTGAATTTTTAGGTATGTTAAAATATTCTTTATTTAGTAAATAAATGTGTTATATAAGCCATTATATTTTTATAAAAAAGTTTTTTGGCTTAAAATACAAAAAAAGATTTGCATTAATTTTATATTTGGCTATACTAAAGGTAGTTAAATAGTGGTTATTTTAAATTATTAATAATAATAATTATGAAAAAAATAGATTTTATAAAAACTATTGCAGCAGATGCTGGTCTTAGTCAAGATGCAGTTTCTAAAATGTTATCTTCTAGTATAGATATTATTACTAAAGAATTGCAAAATGGTGGTGAAGTAAATATTACTGGTTTTGGTGCATTTAAAGTATCTCAAAGAGCTGCTAGAAATGGTGTTAATCCAAGAACTAAAGAACCTATTAAAATTCCTGCTATGAATTCTCCTGTTTTCAGAGCTGGAAAAACTTTTAAAGAAGCTATTAGATAATATATTCTTTAAACTAAAAAGAATATATATAATAATAAAACTTAAAATTTAATTTTAGGTTTTTTTATTTGACTTTATTTTCATCATATGATATTATTATTAAAATAAAGTTTAAAACTATTCTTACAAATGAAAAAAATAAATATTTCAAACCTTATAACAAGGGAAGAAAGGCAACATATTATAGAATCAACTTTTGATAAAAAATGATTGGATATAGAAATTGAATATCCAGCAATTTTTAGAAGTTCAAAAGTTTTAAGAGATTTTATAGTAGATATTGCAGATTTTTTTAGATTTAAATGAACATGGAAATCAAGACTTACATTAATAGCAGATGAATTAAATAATAATGGAATTGAATATTGAAGTACTGAAAAAGATTTTAATAAAATGAAAATACAAATTATTATTATAGAAAATGAAATTGAATTAATTTTAGAAGTAGAAGATAGTTGAAATTGAAGTGATGCAAAAACAGCTGAAGAAATGAATGAAAAAAGAAAAGAAAAAGAAAAATCACCAATTCTAATTAATTGAATTAGATGAAGATGATTATATTTAATTATTACAAAATTAGTAGATAAACTTTATTTTAAAAATAGTACTAATTGAGGATTAATTGTCTGAATAAAGAAAAAAATAGAAATTGAAAATATAAACTGTATAAAATAAAGTTTTTCTAAAAAATATTTTTAGAAAAACTTTATTTTGTCTGAATTTGGATGATCTTTTAATTTTTCAAGAGTTTTAGCTTCAATTTGCCTTATTCTTTCTCTTGTCACTCAAAATTCTTTACCAACTTCTTCTAATGTATTAATATCTCAACCATCAAGACCAAATCTCATTATAATAATTTTTCTTTCTCTAGGAGTAAGGAAATTAAGCATTGTATAAAGATTTGTCTTTAAAAGGTTCATATTAGTTTTTAGATCAGGCCCTGGAGTTTTTTCATCTTCAATAAAATTTCAAAGAGAAGTATCTTCCTCACTACCAACAGGAGCATCTAAACTAAGAATATCTTGAGAAATTCTCATTATTTGTCTCACTTTTCTAATATCCATTTCAAGTTCTTGAGCAAGTTCTTCCATTAAAGGTTCTCTTGTAAGTTCTTGAGTTAATCTTCTGAAAGTATGAGTAAATTTATTGATTGTTTCAACCATATGAACAGGAACTCTAATTGTTCTAGCTTGATCAGCAACTGCTCTAGTTACTCATTGTCTTATCCACCAAGTTGCATAAGTAGAAAATTTAAAACCTTTATCAGGATCAAATTTATCAACAGCTCTAAAAAGTCCAACATTTCATTCTTGAATTAAGTCTAATAATCCAAGACCTCTTCACATATATTTTTTAGAAATTGAAACTACAAGTCTAAGATTAGCAGCAGCAAGAGCTTTTCTTGCTTCCATATCTCAAGCTCTAATTCTTTTTCAAAGTGAAATTTCTTGTTCTCAAGTTAATAATTTAACTCTTCAAATTTCATTTAAATACATTCTAATTGAATCATTTGAAATTTCTGAAAGAGAAATATCATTTTTGACTTTTTTTTCCTGATTTTTTAAAGTACAACTAAAAAGATTATCTTTTTCAAGATTATCAATAATATCAATTTTTAATTCTATGAATCTTTTAAAAATATCATCAAGCAAATCAATATCTTCTTCAGCATTTGGAATTGCTACCATTAATTCATCTTGAGTAATTTTTCACTCAATTTTACCTTTTTTCATTAAAAGTTGAATTTCATCATTCATTCATTCTAGAATCTCTTCAGGAACTTGTACATCAATAAAAGACTGAATTCATTTTCATACTCTTCTTTTATCATCTTCTCTATCAATTGGAATTTTTAATCATTTACTATCTTTTTTTCAAGATTCTCAAATAATATTTGTAGTTTTTTCTTTATTACCTTCTTCTAGTATATCTAAAGAATCTAAATCAACCTCTTCAATAAGTTTATCAATATTTATAAAATCTTTTTTATTTAAAATATGTTTTTTATTTTCAGTTTCTTTTTTTGTAGCCATTATTTTTTATTATTTTTAATAAGTTTATTATATTAGAAAAAGTTTTTTTGTCTAATTTTTATCTTAATTCTCAACCTTTTTTTTCTACTTTATTTTTAATTTCACTAATTAATCTATTTTTAATTTTATCATCAAGAGTTCATTCATATGATTGAATATAAATTCTAAAAGTTAAACTTCTTTTTCAAGATAATTTTTCTTCACTTTCAAATATATCAAATAATTCAACTTTTTTAATTAATTTTTTATCAGTATTAATTATTGCTGTTTTAATATCTTTTCATTTAATATCTTTATTTACAACAAAATTTAAGTCAAAATTATTCATTTGAAAGTGAGATATTTCATTAGCTTTAGTAATACTATAAGCCATATTTGAAATTTTATCTACATTTATATAGAAAAAAGCAACTCTAGATTTTACATCAAATCTTTTTGAAATTTCAGGATGAATTTCTCATACAAAACCTATTTCTTGTCATCTAGCAATAATTTTTGCAGTTCTTCAAGAATGACAATAAGTTGGTAAATTATCAGATTTATCAAAAGAAAAATTATCTACTCAAATAGTTTTTAAATAATCAGTAACTATTTTTTGAACTTCATAATAAGGAATTTCTTCATCACTTGTAATCACACTTGCAACTTCATAATTTTCTGAAATTTCAGTTCAATTTAATTCAAAAACTTTTTCTATTTCAAATAATTTTAAATCTTTATTTTCTCTAATATTTTCCTTTAAAGAATTCATTAGATTAGGAATTAAACTTCATTTCATATGAGTTAATTCAGCAGAAAGAGCATTTTTTAATGGAACTAAATTATCACAATTTCATTCTAAGTTCTTCATTAATTCTTCATTTACAAAAGAATAATTATACATATCAAAAAATCATTTTGAAGTAAAAAAACTTCTAGTGTCATTTTTTATTTTATAAGTATTTGATTGAGAAACTGCTCACATATTTATTGATGGTGGAGTAGTTTCAATATTATCAAATCAATCAATTCTAGCTATCTCTTCAGCTATATCAGCTTTATAATTTAATTCTTTTCTCCAAAATGGAATCTCTAATTTTTCTCAATTTTTTATTATTCCTAAATTTTTAATAATTTTTTCAGCAACTTCACCTTTATATTCTTTTCAGATTAAATTATTAATAAAGTTTAAATCATAATCAATTTCAACTTCTTTTTGTTTAATTTCATAACAGTCTTTAAATTCTTCTATTTTTAATTCAGGAAAAACTTTTTTTAATTCTGAGGTAATTAAGCTAGCACCTCTACTTGCCATTTCTGGTAATAAATCCTTTTCAAAAACATTTAAAGCATCAGTTCTTAAACCTAAAATTTTACCAGTTTTTCTAATAATAGCTTGGTCAAAATTAGCAGATTCTATAATAATATTTTTTGTAGTATTAGAAACTGAACTTTCTTTTCCTCAAATAATTCACCCTAAAGCTAAAACTTTTTTATCATCTGCAATTACAATATCAGCAGAATTTAGCTTATATTCTTTATCATCTAAACCTAAAAATTCTTCATCTTGTTTTGCAAATCTAACAGTCATTTTTCACTCAACTTTATCAGCATCAAAAATATGAGTTGGTTGTCCATAAAAATATAAAGAATAATTAGTAATATCTATTAATAATCATTTTGAATCAATTCAGTGGCTAGAAATAACTTCTTTAATATATTCAGGAGTTTTAGAATTTTCTACTCAAGAAATTTTAATTCACATATATCTTTTAACATTTTCAGAAATTGTATTTTCTAAATTTAATTCTGACAATCCAGAAAAATCCATATTTTCAAATTCAAAATCAAATTTATCTCAATTAATAGCACAAATTTCTCTCATTATTCAAATATGAGAAAATAAATCAGGTCTGTGATTTATTGCTTTATTATCAATATCTAAATAACAATCATCTTTTTTTAATATTTCAGATAATTTATCTCCAGCATTTATATTTAATGAAGACAAATCTAAAATTTCAGTTCAGCTTTCTGCTGGAAATTCATCTTTTAATCAAATTTCTTCAGAAGCACAAATCATTCATGAACTTTCTACTCATCTAATTTTTGTTTTTTTCATTGTGATAGTTTCTGTTCAATGCCAAGAAACTTCAGCACCTATTTTAGCAACAGCAACTTTTTGTCATAATTCAAGATTAGTTCCACCACAAACAATTTGAGTATTTTCTCCTCAAATATTTACAGAGCAAACTTTTAATTTATCAGCATCAGGATGACTATTTATCTCTTTAATTTCTCAAACAACTATATTGTCAAAACTAGCACCCTCATAAATAATCTCTTCAACCTCAGCTGTATGCATTATCAAATCTTGAGCAACTTCTTCCACAGATTTAATATTTGGAATATATTTTTTAAGTGTGTTATATGAAATTTTCATTTTTTATTTTTAATTAATTTTTAATAGAAATACTATATGAATAAATAGGGAAAAGGCAAGAAAAAACACAATAAATTTGTATTGTGTTTTTAATGTATTAAATTTTGATAATCTTCTTCACTTCAGAAAATATGTTGAATAATTACATTTTTTTTTAGTCTCATCAACTTTATAAAAAATCCTATATTTTCTTTTAACAGTCATAACCCTAAAATTATCCTCAAAAACAGGAAACATATAGGGCATAACTTTCAAAGATAAAATTTTTCACATTATCTCATCATGAATTTTATTAGAAGTTTCTTGACTGAAGGTAAATCTAAAGATATAATCTGAAATTTCATCTAAATCTTCCAAAACAGATTTTTTAATCTCTATGTTATACATTTTGTCATAACTTATTAATGAATATTTTTCAATTTTTATAAGCATTTTCAAAAGAAACAGTTTCTTCATTTTCTCTAGAATAAATTTCTTGCATTATTTTAGTTTTTGAAATTTCTTTAATTTGAGTTATCATAATTATAGAATATTAATTATTATTATATGTTTATAATATAAGAAAATATAAAAAAAGCAAAAAAATCTTTTAAACTTTTATTTCTATTTTAATATTTTCTTTAAAACTTGTGTTTCAAATAACTCAATTTTTATCCTTTCTTGGTGGTAAAAAAATAATTTCTAGAGTTTCATTATATATATTTATTTTTTTATTATTATATTGCTTTTTTAATTCTTGAAAATTTTTATTTAATTTTTCATCAGAGTTAATATATTTTTGAGTTAAATTTTCAAAAACTTTTATTTTTTCTAGAAAATCTTTAAAATCAGAATTTTTAAATAATAAATTAATTAAATCTGAACTAATAAAAAATATTTTTCAGAATAATTTTTTTTCACTTTTATTAAAAATTATATAATTTCTATTTTTAAGTTTTTCTTCACTAAATTCCCTTA
>CAZSQW010000039.1:3407-6925 GCA_964609055.1 uncultured Candidatus Peribacteria bacterium | reverse complement strand
AAACTTCCTCAATTTTATCCCCAAAATCCATATAACTATCTGGAACAATTGCTCCAGCTTTTTTTAATTCTGAATTTTTAAAATTAGCTGTTTCTTTTTCTCAATTAGATTTTGCTCAAGCATGACCAAATTGAATTTCTGAACTTTTTAATTGATTTCAAATTGTACCAATACACCAAGCAACTACTGGTTTTGTGATTTTTCAAATTTTAATCATTTCAGCAATTTCTAATTCTGCTTCCCCACCAATTTCACCAAGCATAACTATCATTTTAGTTTCATCATCTTTTTCAAAAATTTCAAAAGCATCTCTGAATTCTAAAATATTATATTTATCTCAACCAAGTGCAATAGATAAGTTTGTACCATCAGTTCTGTCAGCAATTACTCTTCTTAATTCATTACTCATTCAACCAGATTTTGAGACAAATCAAACACTTCAAGATTTATATAATTTAGTTTTAATAATATTCTCTAAATCTCAACCTGTATTCCCTGCTCTAAATTTTCAAGCACTCATAGCTCAAACTGTTGCTGGTCAAATAATATTTATAAATCTCTGTCATTCTAAACTTGTTTTAGAATCATTAATTTTATTTTTCATTGCAATAATTTCTCTAGTTTCTCTTTCTGGAATTCACTCTGCTATAATTATAATATTTTTAAAATTAGTATAATTCATAGCTTCTTTTGTAGATTTTCAAGCACTTCTATAACTTGCAAAATTCACTAAAGTATCTGAATTTTCCATTAAATATTCTGGAATTTTATCAAAATTAGAAAAACTAGGAATTAATATTTCCTTATCACCAAAAAATATTTTATGGTTAGAATTATTTTTTCACTCATTTATAAATGCTAATACTGATGGTTCTCTCCCACTTAAAAAGTCAAAATCCAGCATTTGTTGAGCTGCCTTTAACTGTAAACCATAGATTATTGCATTAGATTTTTTTGTAAACATTCAAGAATACATACTTTTTTAATTAAATTTTAATAATTTTGATGATTATCAATTTTTACAACTATAAAAATTCAATCTTCTTTAAAATATCAAATTGCTCTAAACTGCTTATTTATTCTAAAAGAATATATTCCTATTCATTTTGGTTGTCTTTCTTTAAAATCAGTTTTTCACAAATATCAATCTTCTAATTTTTGTTTATTACTTTTATACTGTTTTAATAAATCTCTTTTTATTAAAAATAATCTTATATCTTTTTCTTCTATAATATTTTTTATTTTCATATCTTTAAATATTATCAAATTCTGAAATATTTTTTTTCTTAGAATTTTCAATTAATAATTTCAAATTGTCATCAACATCATTCTTATCTAGTTCTTTAAAGTCTATATAATCATAATTTATAACCTCTATAAAATACAAAATCATTTCTTTTTCATTCTTAAAATTAGTCTTTTTAACTTTTTGCAAAGGTGATTCTAAGGTTATTGTTGTCATAATAAAATTGTTAATAATAATTAATTAAATTATAAAAATATTATAAAAATTAGCAAATTTTATTTTTTATAACTTTATCTCCCTTAAAATATCTGTCATATATTCTCAACTATCAGCAATGCAACAAGATATTCATAATCTTTCACAATTTTCCTTCATTATTTTTAAACCTAATTTTTCATTAATTCATCATCTTCTAACTAAAATTTTTATTTCTTGTTTTTTCATTTCTTCAATTTTTTCTTCAAAAACATCAATTATTCCTGCAAAAGTTGTATCTATTTTAGTAAAATTTGCAATTGCTCAAGCAATAATTAAATATTTACCTTTAATTTTATTTGCAAGCATTACTTCCAATAATTTTCTTGTATATTCTCTTGTAAATTCTCTAGTTGGATTTCCTGATAATTCTCCATAATTTCAAATTTCATCAGCATATCATAAACTCCCTAAACTATCTGTCATAACCAAACTTCAACCTCATCCTGCTAGAAGTGTCCAAATTTTAGCATTTTTATTTAAAATTTTAAATTTAAGACTTGCCCCAGTTTGAGAATCTAATTCTCTGATATATTTTTCTTCTTTACTTTCAATAAATCAAAATTGACTAGGAAATTCTAAATTTCACCAATTTTCTTTTTGTCTAAAAATTTCTGTATCATCAATTTTTGCAACCATATCAAGTAAAATTAAATTTCAATTTTTACTATCAAAGCAAAATGGGTTTACCTCTAAATATACAAAACCATATTTTTTATAAAATTTCCATAAATTTAAAATAGTTTTAATAATTAAATTTTTATACTGTCATTTTGAACTTGATTCAGAATCATTATTTTGATTTCAAAATATTTCTTTTAATAATTTTTCTTCATCCAAATCTTCTAAAGTAGGAATTTTTATTTCAATAACACTATCCCAATTTTCCTCAATTTCAATTCAACCAGAAAAACTAAAATTGATTAAATCATAATCTCTAGTAGTAGAAAAACTTACATAATATTCTTCCTTATGCTCCACAAAATCTTCCACCAAAAAATGAGTTAAATTTCAAGAAACTTTTCAAACAATAGTTTTTTGTTTAGTTTTTTCATCTATCCATTTAGAAATTTCATCTTTTTTTAATCAAATTCATAATAATCCCATTTTTCACCTTTTTCCAAAAAGCATATCTGGTTTCACAACTGATAAAAGGCTAAAGTCCTCTGTTGACTTTTGGCCTATTTTTATTTGTTTTCAACAATATTTTTCTCAAATAAAATCAAAATACATTTTTTTTGCATCATATTCTCTTATTCAAATTTGAGCCATAATTTTATAATTATTTTTTATTATTTTTGTTTAGTAATTTTTTCCTCTAATTTTTTATAATAATATCATCTTTTTTTTCTTCTAATAGTTTCAATAATCCAATTAAACCAATATTTTGGTGAAATAACTAAATCTTGAGCGTGAAGTAATGAATAATCATAACCTGCAAATTTTCTTTTAAATTTTGTCACTCAAGCAATTGGATGTTTTGGATTATCATCTGGAGAAACTCACCAGAAATTATATATTTCACATCAATCTGCTTTTGCTTGTTTTATAGCTTCCCATTGACATAAATAATTTGGAGAAAATTTATGATGAACTACATCACTAGTTGCAATATAATAAACACAGGTTTTTCAAAATTTTATTGTCATTAATATACTTTCAACTTTTCCTTCAAATCTTGTAGAAATTGTTGTAATATTATCTCAAAAAATTTTATATAAATTTTTAATAAATTTTTCTGAAAAAGGATGATATCAAACTTTTTTTGAGTGCTCTATATGCATTTGAGTTAAAATTTCAATTTGCTCATCTGTATTTCATTTTACAACTTCTACTCATTCTTTTATTGCTCTATTAATATAATATCTATCTTTTTTCTTAATATTAGCTAAAAGTTCTTCTTCTGTTTTATTTAAATCTAATAAATGTGTATCTTCTGCATGTTCATGCATTGGAGCATTTATAAAACCTAATTTCGAAAATTTTTGTTTATTTGAAACTAAATTTTTAACTGGAG
>CAZSQW010000039.1:0-3307 GCA_964609055.1 uncultured Candidatus Peribacteria bacterium | reverse complement strand
TTCAAACCATTCCCAAGAACATAAAAAACTATAGAATTCAAATTCATTCTTAATAATAAAATTATTGAAACTTTTTTTTTCAGATATTATCTTTAATTTATACATAAATAAAATTTATAATTATTATTTATTCAATTATAACCTTTTTATTATTATTTCAATTGTTTTTATAATATTTACATATTTTTTGAAAACTACATTTTTCACATTTTGGTTTTCTAGCTATACAATCATATCTTCAAAATAAAATTAATGTATTATGTAACATTAAATGATTTTGTTTAGTAAATATTTTACTAATTTTTTTATCTGTTTCATTTGGAGATTTTGTATTTACAATTCAAAGTCTATTCAATACTCTATGAACATGAGTATCTACTCAAATATATGGAGCATTAATAGTTATTGCTAAAAAAACTTTTGCTGTTTTTATTCAAACTCATGGTAATTCAATTAATTTTTCTATAGTTTTTGGAATTTTAGAATTATATTTTTCTAATAAAATTATACAAGTTTTATAAATATTTTTAGATTTATTATTAAAAAATGAAACTGAATTAATAAAATTTGTAATTTCTTCAATTCACAATTCTATTCAATCTTTTGGTTTTTTTAAAAATTCAAAAAAATTTCTATTTATAATATTTACTTGCTTATCTGTAGCTTGAGCTGACATTAAAATTGCAATTAAAAGCTGAAATTCATTATTATAATACAATTCAGTTTTAGCATTTGGAAACATTTTATATAATGTTTCAGAAAAAAATGGAATATCTTTTTTAAACATAAAACTAAATATATATAAAAAAATAAAAAAATCTAATTTTTTTTAAATAAAAAATTTAATTAGAAAGTAAAAAATCCACATACCCCTAAAATATACTTTTCTTTAAAGTAGACAAGTGTTAATAAAATGTTAAAAAGTCTATTTTAATAGCTATTTAGTCTATAACATAAAAACTCTTTTTTGTCTACTTGTTTTATATAAAATACTTTGACTACTCGCAAGAAATTCATATAACTAGTAGTATAGTTTTGTTTTAAAAACTTATAGAAAATATAGATTTTAACATTTTATTAACAATTCTTAACAAAAATGACTGTTAAAAACCAAGAAATTACTGAGAAAGATAATAGACATATTTCTGTCTTGTTAGAAGAATTAGTAAATTCTATAGAAATTTTTGATAGTAGACAAAATATTATTGTTGATTGTACACTTTGAATGGCTGGACATGCTATTCAAATTATAAATAAAATGTGAGAGAATGATATTTTTATATGATTTGATGCTGATGAAAGAAACCTTAAATTAGCTAAAATAAATATAGAAAAATCTAATCCTAAACCAAAAATTATTTTAATAAATTCTAATTTTATTAATTTAAAAGAAGAACTAAAAAATGTTTGAATAGAAAAAATTACTGGAATTTATTATGATTTATGACTTTCTAGTCTTCATTTAGATGAAGCAGAAAGATGATTTAGTTTTATGAAAGATTGACCTCTTGATATGAGATTAGATAATAATCATTGAAAAACAGCTAAAGAAATAATTAATTCTTATACTGCTAGTGAGCTTAGAGAAATTTTTATGAAATATTGAGAAAGTTCTCAATCTAATAAAGTTGCTCATAAAATAGTAGACAGTAGAAAACAGAAAAAATTTGAAACTACATTTGATTTATCAGAAGTAATTGCTGGATGACCAAAGGAAAAATCTAAAATTTTTCAAGCATTAAGAATAGAAGTAAATAAAGAATTAGAAGCAATGGAAAAATCAATTCCTGATGCTCTAGAGCTTTTAGAAAAAGATTGAAATATTTTTGTGATAAGTTTTCATTCACTTGAAGATAGAATTACAAAACAAATTTTCAAAAAAGAAACAAGAGATTGTATTTGTTCAGATATAATTTGCTCTTGTCATCATATAAAATCATTAAAATTGCATTCAAAAAAACCAATAATTCCAACTGAACAAGAAATTAAATATAATTCAAGAAGCAGAAGTGCTAAGGCTAGATGAGCTATTAAAATAATTTAATTATATAAAAAGCAGTAATGAATAACAGAAAAATATTAACTAATTCTAGAAAAAAATTTATTTCAAATAGAAGTAAAGAAAAACAAGAACTAACTAAATGAATTAATTCTACATTTATATCTATAATATGATTAATAATATTTTTATTTATTTATTTTTTATGAACTCTTAATGCAAATGCAACTATTGGTTATAGTATTAGAGAATTAGAAACTGAAATTTCTCAATTAAAATCTCAAAAAGATATTATGGAAACAAAAATTGCAAATATTAAAAGTTTAGATAATATAAGTAGAGATAAATTTTCTACTATTGATATGTTAGAAGTAAGAAATTATGAATCTCTTGTTATAAAAGAGAATGTACAATATGTTTATAACAATTAAAAATGCCAAAAGCACTTAAAAATCTTATAAATTCAATTTCATATTTACCTTGAATATGAGAAAAATCAGCAAATAAACTGGCTTTTTTTTTATTAAATAGTAATTCAAATTATCTAAATTCTTTTTCTCAAAATTTAATAAATATAAAAGATAAAATTTGATTTTGTAAACAATGTCATAGTTTAGTTGATTTATGACAAGAAAAATGTAATATTTGTAATTCTAATTCAAGAAATGAAAATATTATTGCTGTAGTTGAAGAATATCTTGATGTACAAACTATTGAACAAGCAGGTAATTTTGATTGAGTTTATCATATTTTATGATGAACAATTTCTCCAATTAACTGAGTTTTTATTTCAGATTTGAATTTTTCAACACTTTTTGAAAGAATAGAAAATTCTCAAAATAAAATAGAAATATTATTAGCCACAAATCCTAATATTGAATGAGAAGCTACAACTAGCTATATAATAGAAGAAATTGAAAAAAGAAAACTAAAACATAAAACTCTAATTACAAGGTTAAGCAGATGATTATCTAGCTGATATATTGAATATGCAGATAATATTACACTTGCAAATGCTATAAAAGAAAGAAAAGTAATATAAAAAAAAAGGGTGCCGGTTCACTTTTTAGTAATTAGGAACCGGTACCAAATTAATAATATTTTGTAATTTAAAACATTATGCCATCAGAATTTTCACCAAGTTGAACTAATGCTAAAATGAGTAAATCTCAAATAATAAAAGTTTTAAGAGAAAGAGAGTTAGCAAGAAAAATTGCTGAAAAAAAAATAGCAAATGCTAAAAATTCTGAAGAATGGAAAAAAGAAGAAGAAATTTTAGCTGAATTAGAAAAAGAAATAGACAATTTT
>CAZSQW010000038.1:0-7090 GCA_964609055.1 uncultured Candidatus Peribacteria bacterium | reverse complement strand
ATTTTTTTTGTCAAATTAAATTTCTATTTTTAAAAAAATAGAATATAATAATACAAATTATATATTTAAATAAATAAAAAAATGTTAAAAGTATGAGGTTTTAGTGAATTAAAACCAGAACAAAAAATTATTGAAGAACAAATTTTTGATATAGTAAAAAAAAATTATAGACAATTTGGATATACCCCAATTGAAACTCCAAGTGTTGAGAGAAATGAAGTATTAACTGCTAAATGAGGTTGAGAAGTTTGAAATCAAATTTTAGGAGTTTATGGTTTAGCTCAAGGTGCTACTGATTTAAAAAAATATTCTTTGCATTTTGATTTAACAGTTCCATTTGCAAGATATGTTTTAGATTATAAGTGAGAATTAACTTTCCCTTTTAAAAGGAGTCAAATTCAAAAAGTGTGGAGAGGAGAAAGACAACAAAGGTGAAGAAGTAGAGAATTCTATCAAGCAGATATTGATGTTATTTGGGAAGATTCTTCACTAAAAGATTATCTTTTTTATGATAGTGAAGTTATAAATATTTGATATAAAACTTATTTAGAAATTTTTGAAAAATTTAATCTGGATTTAAAAATTAAAATAAATATTAATAACAAAAAAATTATTTCTGGATTTATTTCTGCTTTATGATTATGAGAAAAATTTAGTGAAATCTCAATTATTATTGATAATAAAGAAAAGATCTCTGCAGAAGATTTTGAACAAAAATTAGAAGAGGTTGTAGATATGTTTCAGAGAAACATATCTACAAAAGAATTAGTACAAAAAATTATTGATTTCACTAATTTTAAAGCTGATTATAATAATTTAGAAGAAATTATGAAATTAGTAGATTGAGAAAAAGAAGAATTAGAAAAGTGAGTTTTAGAACTAAAAGCAGTATTAAAAAATCTTTATTTATTATGAATAGATAAAGAAAATATTATAGTGAATTTATGAATAATTAGAGGTTTAGATTATTATACTGGAACAATTTTTGAAACTTTTATAGAAGGTGATAGAAAACTATGAAGTATAGCAAGTGGTTGAAGATATGAAGATTTTACTAAAAATTTAGACAAAAAAACAAAATTTTCAGGAGTAGGTTTTTCTATGTGAATTACTAGATTTGAAGATTATCTTTTTGAAAAAATGGATATGAAAAATAAAGCTAAGACTACTAGTGAATATTTAATTATAAATTTTGAAGATACTATAGAAGATAGCTTAAAATTATATAATAACTTATCAAAAATAGGTAAAAAAGTAGAATTTTTTCCAGAAAGTGATAAACTGAAAAAACAGTTTAAATATGCAGATAATAAGAATATAAAATATTGTATTATTTTATGAAAAGCTGAAAAAGAAAAATGAATTTATCTTTTGAAAAATATGGATACAGGAGTGACAAACCCCATTTTTTTAGAACCTCTTTTCAATGCACAAACTAACTAAAAGTAGTACACTTATTTTATATTAACCCTGAAAAAATAATTAGTCAAACCACCTACCCCCCCCAAAGTAAGTTCTATTTTAAAACAAAAAAAATCCTCCAAAATGGAGAATTTATCTGTTTATCATAAATGGCAGTCCTACTTAGAATCGAACTAAGAGTACGGGATTTGGAATCCCGGGTTTTAACCGTTAAACTATAGGACTATACTATTCTCTCCTTTAGTATTAAAGGAGAGATACCCAAAGGGCAGAGTGGATTATATAGAAAATCTATAAAAAGAAGTAATATTGTCTTCTCCAATAAAATCTTTAACTTTCATAGTTGGATCAATAACAAAATCTTGTTCTAATAAAGAAATTTGAGATTTAAATTTACTCATTTTTCCTTCAATAATTTTTAATAAAACTACTTCAGGTTTATTAGACATTTTTTCATCAGCTTTCATTATTTCTAATTGAAGTGCTTTTTCTTTTTCTACAACTTCTTCAGAAATATCATTTGCAGATAAAAATTCTGGATTAGCAGCAGTAATATGCATAGCAACTTGTTTAGCTTTTGTTTCATCTATACCTTCTTTAGCAGAAATAACTGAAGCTAATTTACCATTTGAATGTACATAACCAGCTACAACTCATCATTCAATTACTTTATATTCTTGAATTTGTAAATTTTCTCCTAATTCTAAAGTATAATCTCAATTAATTATTTCTTGAGCAGTTTCTTTTGAACCTTCTCCATTTTCTTTTAAATATTTAATAATATCAGATAACATTGCTTTAAATTTATCAGAAATTGAAAGAAAATCCGTTTCACAACTAACAGATAAAACATATGCTTTACCATTTTCAGTCTCTATTTTTATAGCACCTTCCAAAGTTTCTCTATCAGCTTTTTTAGCAGCTTTAGCTAAACCTTTTTTTCTTAATTCTTCAATTGCTTTATCCATATCTCCATCAGCAGATGTTAATGCTTTTTTACATTCCATCATACCAATACCAGTTCTTTCTCTTAGCTCTTTAACTTGAGCAGCTGTAATTATCATATTTATTTTATTATTAAATAATCTTATAGTTTTTTTTCAAAATTATCAATTATATCTATTTGAACTTTTTCTCAAGAATAAACTTTATATCCTAGAAAACCTGCTATACCTAAATAAATTACTAAAATTAATCCAGAGATTAACCATCATAATAAAAAAAATGCAATTAAAAAGATTATAAAAAGTATAAAACCATATTTCATATGTTTTTTTAAATCTTTAGTTTTATCTTTTTCTTCTACTATAAAATGTATTAAAATAGCTCATAATGGAGCATAACATAAAGCTTCATTAAATTTTTTATTATTTGGTTTTTTTGGTTTTCACATAATATATTTTTATATTTAAAAAACTATTTTTCTTCTTTATTTTTTTTATCTTCTACTTTTGTAGTAGAAACTTTTGCTACTATTGGTTTTTTTTGTTCTATTTTTCTAAAAGTACCTTTCCCTGTTTGAGCAGAAGAAGATTTAACAACTGATTTTAATTCTTGTGCTATAAATTCTATTGATTTAACAGAATTTGTATTTGCAGGAATTAAATTAGTTAATAAGTCTGGATTAGAATTAGAACTAGCCATAGCATAAACTGGTAATTTTAAAGAATTAGCTTCTCTAACAGCTTGTATTTCATAAGCAGCATCAATAACAAAAATGATATCTGGTAATTTTTTCATTTCTTTTAACCCTTTAAAAGCTCTATCTAATTTTTCTAATTCTAATAATTTAGTAGCTTTTTCTTTTTTAGGTAAAATATCAAGAGCTCAAGAACTAACTTCTTTTAATAATTTTAAGTAGCTAGATATTCTAACTCTCATAGTTTTTAAGTTAGTTAAAAGTCCTGGAACCCATTTTTCATTTACATAAAAATTATTAGTTTCAACAGCTAATGTAGCAAAAGCTTCTCTAGCTTGTAATTTTGTAGAAACAAATAAAATTTTCTTACCTTGTTTAGCAAATTCTCAAAGCTCTTTTTTAACTTCTTCAAGCTTATTAGCTGTTTTTACTAAATTAATAACATGTACTCAATTTACAGATCCATGAATATATTCTTTCATTTTAGGATTCCAATGATTTGATTTATTACCAATATGTAATAAATTATCAAACATTGGATTTAATATTTTTTTGTCCATTTTAATTTTTTATTTAATTATTTAGTTTCTTCTTTTTTTTCTACTTTTTTAGTAGTAGCTTTTTTAGGAGCTGGTTTTTTAACACCTTTTGGAGTATCTTGTAATGCTTTTAAAGATAAACCAATTCTTTTCTTTTTAGGTTCAAAGTTAATAATTTTAGCTTTAATCATTTCACCTACTTTAACAAATTCTTTAATATCTTTAACAACTCCATGAGAAATTTCAGATAAATGAATTAAACCTTGAATACCTCCATCTAAGTTCATAAAAGCACCAAATTGAGAAATTCTTGAAATTGGAGCTTCAACAACATCATTTAATTTGTATTTTTTAGCAAGAACATCCCAAGGATTTTCTTTAAGTCTTTTAATAGATAATGAAATTTTTTCAGAATCAAGTCCAATAACTTTAACTTTAACTTTCATACCAACTTTAGCAAATTTTGATGGATCTGTAACATGTCCCCAATCAATTTCAGAAACATGAACTAAACCTTCTAAACCCTCAAAAGTAACAAATAAACCATAAGATAGAATACCTGAAACAACTCATTCTATAATATCACCTTCTTTTAATGTTTTTAATGCTTTATTTCTATCTTTTTCAATAGCAACTTTTTCAGAAAAAATAATTTTTTTACCAAATTCATCAACATTAATAACTCTAACTTTAAATGGTTGACCAAGTAAACCTTCCAAATGAGCTAAAATTTTATCTGGATCAGCACCTTCAACTCTAGGATAGTGAACTGGAGTTAATTGAGAAACTGGAATAAATCATTTTAGACCATCAATATCTACTAATAAACCTCATTTATTAGCTTCTGTAGGTCTAACAGTAATAATTTCTTCTGATTCATTATATTTAGAAAGATTAGAAAGATTTTTAATTTGATTAGCTCTTTTTAAAGATAAAATCAATAAACCTTTTTCTATAGAATCACCCAATACCATTACATCAATAATTTGTCCTTTTTCTATTGTACTAGCATCAATAGTATTACCTACTTCTTTTTTTACAATTAAACCTGAAAATTGATTATTAACATTTACTAAAATATTACCTTTTTCAATTTTTTCAACAGTACTAGTGATAACCTCTCCAAGTTTAGGATATTTTATTTCTGGAGATAATGCAAATAGTTCTTCAAATAAAGCTATATCTTTTTGATCTGACATCAAAATTATAATTAAGAATTAAAAATAAGGCAGCATTGCAGCTACTATTAGAATCTTTAATATAAATATACATTTTTACAAGGCTTTTGTATCATATATTTAGAGCAAAATTCTTTTTAAAAATTATGTAGTAAAAATTTTTATTTCTGAAACAGAAATTTTCACTATTTAATTTTTAAAAATGGGGTGCCTGAAGGGGCTCGAACCCTCAGCATCTAGAGTCACAGTCCAGCGCTCTACCAATTGAACTACAGGCACCATATTTAATGCTTTTTTCAAAGCAAAGGAATTATATAAAAAAAGCCTGCAAATGCAAACTTTTTTTAGGGATTTTTTACTTCTTCAATAAATTTACAAATGCTTCAGATGGAAGACTAACTTTTCAGAATTGTTTCATTTTTTTCTTTCATTTTGCTTGTTTTTGTAAAAGCTTTTTCTTTCTTGAAACATCTCATCCATAAAGTTTTGCTGTTACATCTTTTCTCATAGCTGAAATATTTTCTCTTCAAACTACATCTACTCAAACTACTGCTTGAATTTTGATTGTAAAAAGTGCTTTTGGAATTGATTCTTTTAAATTAGCACAAATTTTTCATCATAACATTCTTGTTTGTTCTCTGTGACAAATAAATGCTAGTGCATCTACTTTTTCATCTGCAATTACTACTTCTAGTTTTACTAAATCATCTTCACTATATTTTAGAAATTCATAATTAAGAGAAGCATATCAGCTTGAAAGTGATTTTATTTCATCATAAAAATCTCAAATTAATTCATTCATTGGTAATTCATAAGTAATCATTACTCTATCAGAATCTATAAATTGTTGATTTTTGAAGATTCATCTTCTTTCTTGACTTAATTGCATAAGATTTCAAATAAATTCTTGAGGAGTAATTATTTCTATTTTAGCAATTGGTTCTTCTATTGATAAATATCTTCATTGAGCAGGTAGATCTTCTGGATTTGAAACATCAATTCTAGTAACTTTTTGACCTTTTTTATCTTTAATTAATTCTGCATTATATCTAGAATATTCACTTAATTTATCTCATAATACATTTACTTTATAAGTAACTTGAGGAGCAGTCATAATTACATCCATAGAAAACTCTCTAAGTAATCTTTCTTTTACAATATCTAAATGTAATAATCATAAAAATCCACATCTATATCAATGTCATAAAGCAGGTGAAACAGAGCTTTCAACAGCTAAAGCAGAATCATTTAAAACTAATTTTCCAATTGCATCTTTAAGTAGAGGATATTCTGAAGAATCCATAGCAAAAATACCTGCATAAATAAATGGAGTTACTTCTCAAAAACCTTCAATTGGTTTAGCATCTTCTGGTTTATCTTTTGGTCAACTCACATTTTCTGGTTTCCAAAGAGTATCTCAAACTTTTGCATCTTGAATAGTTTTTAAACCTGTAACTACATATCAAATAGAACCTAATCCAATTTTATCTTCACTTTTATATCAAGGTTCAAAATATCCAACATCTAAAGCTTCAATTTTTTTATCAGTATTTAAAAAATGACAATTATCTCACTTTTTAATTTCTCACTGAAAAACTTTTACATAACTCACAACTCATCTATATGCATCATATTGAGAATCAAAAACTAAAGCCTTTAATTCATCATTATCTGGATTTTTTTCTGTATAAATCCTTGGGCTTTCAATTCTTTCAATTACAGCTTCTAAAACTGCTTCTACATTTTGTCCAGTTTTAGCAGATATTGGAATTATTTCAGAAGGATCACAACCAATTAAATTAACTATTTCTTCAGTAACTTTTTCAACATCAGCAGCAGGTAAATCAATTTTATTAATAACTGGAATAATATCTAAGTCATTTTCAATAGCCATATAAACATTACTCAAAGTTTGAGCTTCAATTCCTTGAGCTGCATCAACTATTAATAAAGCTCATTCAACAGAAGCCAAACTTCTACTTACCTCATATTGAAAATCAACATGTCCAGGAGTATCAATAATATTCATTTCATAACCTTTCCAGTTCATTCTAACTGGTTGAAGTTTTATTGTAATTCATCTTTCTTGTTCAAGCTCCATAGTGTCAAGCATTTGTCAGTGCTTCATATCTCTTTTGTCTATTGTTCAAGTTATTTCTAAAAGCCTATCAGCAAGTGTAGATTTTCAGTGGTCAATATGAGCAATAATACAAAAATTTCTAATTTTTTCTAAGTTCATTTATTTTTAATTAATATTATTTCCTTTATTATATAGGAAAAAATAAAAAGTAAATTTTAAAATTTTAAAAAAA
>CAZSQW010000037.1:0-7149 GCA_964609055.1 uncultured Candidatus Peribacteria bacterium | reverse complement strand
ACAATTTTATGAATTTTACTCATAATTTCTTTCTACACAACCTGACTATTATTTATATATACTATATTAGTATAAGTATATTATATAAAATAAAATATGTTAGAAAATAAAAATATTTTTGATTTTAGTTTTGAAGAGGTTTTAGAATTACAAAAAGTTTTAGAATATCATTCTAATTTATATTATAATAATAATACTTCTGAAATTTCTGATAAAGAATATGATGATTTATTAAAAAAATTAGAAATTTTAGAAGAAAAATTTTCTGATCTTTTTATTGAAAAAAAAATAGAAAAAAAGTCAAATAAAATTTGAGCAGAATTAATTGAATCAACTTTTAAAAAAGTAGCTCATACAAGACCAATGATTAGTCTTTGAAATACTTATAATGAAGAAGATTTAAGAGATTTTGATGAAAGAGTTTTTAAAAATATTTGAGAAAAAATAGAAAAATTAAATTATACATTAGAATATAAATTTGACTGATTATGAGTAGAATTAATTTATAATAATTGAAAATTAATTCAAGCAATTACAAGATGAAATTGAATAGAATGAGAAGATGTTACTCAAAATATTTTTCAAATAGATAATATTCCTAAAAAAATAGACTATAAAAAATATTTAGAAATAAGAGGGGAAGTAGTAATGCCTATTTCTAGTTTTGATAGATTAAATAAAGAGGCTATAAAAAAATGAGAAAAAGTTTTTTCTAATCCTAGAAATGCAGCTAGTGGTAGTTTAAGAATGAAAGATAATAGAATTACTAAAAAAAGAGAATTAGCTTTTTATACTTATGATTTTTGAAATTTAATAATTTCAGACTCTTATTTTGATTGTATTAAAAATTTAGAAAAATTATGATTTGATATTTCTAGTTTTTTTGAAAAATATTCTAATATTTCAGAAGTTATAAAAAAAATTAAAAATTTTAATAATTATAAAAAAGATATAGATTTTGAAGTAGATTGACTAGTTTTAAAAGTAAATAATGTAGATTTATGGAAACAAATTTGATTTACTCAACATCATCCAAAGTATGCAATTGCTTATAAATTTCCAGCAGAAATTTTAACTACAGATATTTTATCAGTAGTTCATCAAGTGGGAAGAACTTGAACAATTACTCCAGTAGTTAATTTGAAAGCTATAAAAATTGGTTGAGCAATTATTAGAAGAGCTACTTTACATAATTATGAAGAGTGTGAAAAATTACAAGTTTGAGTAGGTGATAGTGTTTTTATAAAAAGAGCAGGGGAAGTTATTCCAAAAATTATTTGAGTAGCAAATAAAAATAGTGAGAAAATAATTTTTCCACCAATAAATTGTCCAAGTTGTGATACAATAATTTTAAAAGATAATGAGAAAGTTAGATATTATTGTCCAAATACAGATAAATGTTTTGAACAACAAAAACATAAATTAATTTATGCTGTTGGTAAACAATGATTAAATATTGATTGATTTTGAAAAGCACAAGTAGAAACATTTTTAAAATTAAATATAATTTCAGATTTGTATTCTATTTTTAAACTAGAAGAAAAAGAAGAAGAAATTTTAGAATTAGAATGATTTCAAGAAAAATCAGTAAAAAATCTATTAAGTGCAATTAATGAAAGAAAAAAGATCAATATAACTACTTTATTAATTAGTTTAGCAATTTCAGGAGTTGGTAAAAAAACAGCAGGTGAGTTATCTAAATTATTTACCTCTAGTGAAGATTTATTAAATTTTAGTTATAATATAGAAGAAATTGAAAATCTAGATGATATTTGACCAGAAATAGCTAAAAATATGAAAATCTTTTTCACTGATTGAAATAATAAAATACTATTACAAAATTTAATAAATATTTTGAACATAGAATTTTATAAAGAAAAAATCATTTCAAATACTAATAGTATTTTCTTCTGAAAAAAAGTATGTATCACTTGAAGTTTTTGAGATATCAAAAGACCTGATTTAATTAAAGAATTAGAAGAAGTATGATGAAATTTTGTAACATCAGTTTCTAAAAATACAGATTTCCTAGTTGCAGGTGAAAAAGCAGGAAGTAAATTAAAAAAAGCAGAAGAATTATGAGTTAAAGTTTTAAATTTAGAAAAATTTTTAATAGAAATAAAATAAATGCCACAAATAATATTAAAATCCCAAAAAATAAATTTTCAAAAAAAATATTCTAAGAGAATAAAATCCATTAGAATTTCTATAAAAAATTGAGAATTAATTTTAACTATTCCAAAAGCATGATTTTTTCAAAGTCAGGAAAATTTAGATAAAAAATCTATAGATTTTTTGCAAAATAAAACTAATTGGATTTTAAAACATATTTGAAAAATACAAAATAATTTTAATTCATTGAATAAAAATTCAGATTTACATAATTATAGTAGAATTCATTATTTAAAATACAAAGAAAAAGCTAGAGATTTATGTGAAAAAAAAAGTAAATTCTGGGCAGAAAAAATGAAAGTGAATTATAATAAAATATCTATAAAATCTTTGAAAACAAAATGGGGAAGTTGTAGTAGTAAAAAAAATTTAAATTTTAATTATAAGATTTTATTTTTATCTGAAAAAGATAAAAATTATTTAATAGTTCATGAATTATCTCATTTAGTTCATATGAATCATAGTTCTGATTTTTGGGATTTGGTTTGTAAAACTCTAAAAAATGAAGAATTTAGAAAATATAAAATATTAGTGGATTAAAATTTATTTTTTATCTATTTATTATTATACTTCTATATTGCATTTTTTTCCATTTTCTCATCCATTCACTAGTTATATAAGTATGTTTTCATGTAAATGTATCCCAAATAATTATATGTGTAGGATTTTCAATATTTCATTTATATCATAATAAATAAAATGCATGTTCTCAATTTAATCAAATATATTTTTTTTCTTTCCCATCTTGATCTATATAATTCCATGAAATTTCTCTTTTATCATTCCAAGTATTTTTTCATCAATAATAACATTTATGTTCAACTCAATTATAATATTTAGGATTTGTACAAATATCTCACCACAATTGTATCATACTTCATTTTTTTAATTCTGTAAGTATTAATTGTAAATGTTCTTTTGAAGAAAAATCAGATTTATAATCATTTTGTGTTATAATTTTTGTTTTTAAATTATATTGATTTATAATTTTTTCTATGGGTTTTTCTAATATTCAATATCCAGTTGTTAATCTTTGTCTTGCAGTTGTTCAATCAGGTAATTTATCAATATATCCTACAAATCCAGCATTTGGATTTCACCAATATTTCTTTCAATCTTTATAATATGGTAGTTTGTTATAAAGGGATTTAGGCATTATTTTTAATAAATCATCTTCTGTAATATTTTTTCAAAGTAAATATGAAATTATATCAGCTGTTGCTGATATTTCACAACTTAATGCTCTTTTTTGAATAGTTTTGTATAACATTTTATTACTAATATCCATTCATTTTATTTCACAATGAAAATCATTTTTTTCATTTTTTAATTTTAATAAAAAGATAATATCTCAATTTTTATCATCATCTATGTATTTGTATACAGAATTTACTTGATTTATAAACAAAATTATAACTACTAGTATTACAAATATTTTCAATATATATCACATCATTCTTATATTTAGCATTTATTATAAGAATTTATATTTATTTTTTTTATAATGTCTAATTTTATTTAGACTTTTCATCTATTTTATACTTATATTTTTTATTTTTAAAAAAAGTTTTACAATTATTTGACTAAATCTTATTTTTTATGCTATAATTATTTTGTATCTTATAAATTAAATATAAAAAAATGAAAAATATACTTATTGGTTCAGTGATTTGAATAATTTTATTACATTTAGCTCAACCAATTATGGTTAATGCACTTGAAGAAAAAAAATATTCTTTAAATAATTCTAATATAAAAATAATTCATACACCTTTTTGGTTAGGAGCTAATAAAAATAAAGTAAAAGACAAGCAATTATGTAAAATAAATTCTATATTTAAATATTATAATTTTAAATGAGAATTAATAACTTATTATCCAGAAGGTTGTCAAAACAAAAATAATGAAATAAAAAGTTTCTTTGAAGATAGTATATCAGAACAACCTAAAGTAGAAAATAAAATATTAGAAAAAAAATCTGATTTAAAAGAAGAATCTAAATTTGAAGTAGAAAATGAGGGAATTGATGAATTTTTATGAGATTTATTTGGAGAAAATAGTGAAGAAAATAATGAAGAGAATAGTGAAGGAAATGGTGAAATTGAAGATTTACTTGGAGATATATTCTCATTAAAAACAATTAAATTAATATCTACTCTTAGAGATTTTTCAAAATCTAAATTAAAAGTTCAAGTTTGAAGTATTGAAACTAATTTTATTAAAGGAAATAATTCATATAATGAAACAATGGCAATGTTATTAAATAAAATTGATAGAGAATTTAATATTGATTCAATTAAAAATGATTTTGCTAAAAATATAAATATGTTATCTTATACATTTTCTACTTATAATAAAACAACAGATAAAGAAATTAAAAAAGTTTTTAAAAATAAATTAAAAACAGATATTGAAAAAATAAAGAAAAAATATAAAGTTTTTAAATTTAAAGATAGAATTATTACTAAGTTTTTAAATAAAAAAAAGACTATATAAAAAAACTAACAAAAAAGTTAGTTTTTTTATTTTTAGAGTTTTTGAGAATATATAACTTATACAAATATTTAAATAGATATATTTAACATAAGTTATATTATGTTAAGTAGTATAAAAAAACATTAAAAGATAATTTATATTACTCTTCCATATATTCTGATTGCATATTTCTTTCAATCTGTACAAATTTTTGATTATGTTTATGAAACATAAGTTCTGTATTTCAAATTGGTCAATTTCTATTTTTTCTAATTAAAATATCAGTAATTCCTTTTCTATCTGTAAATTCATCATAATATTCTTCCCTGTATAACATCATAATTATATCTGCATCTTGTTCTATAGAACCAGATTCTCTTAAATCAGACATTATAGGTCTTTTATCTGGTCTTGATTCTAATGTTCTAGATAATTGAGAAAGAGCTATAATAGGTACATTAAGCTCTCTAGCAAGCTCTTTTATTCATCTTGAAATTTCAGAAACTTCTTGAACTCTATTCATTGAATTACCATTTGTCATTAATTGTAAATAATCAATAATAATTAAATTAATTCAGCTTTCCATTTGTAATCTTCTACATTTTGATTTTAAATCTCAAAGATTTCAACCAGCTGTATCATCAATATAGATATTTGATCAAGAAAGCATTTCCATTGCCTCCCCTATCTTCGCAAATTCATGATCTTCTAATTCTCATTTAGCAAGTTTCCAAGAATTTATTTCCATAGCACTAGCTATCATTCTATCAGTAAGCTGTTCTTTTGACATTTCAAGTGAAAAAATAGCTACATTTTTTCCTTGAAATCATACATTTTGAGCTATATTAAGAGAAAGAGCTGTTTTTCACATAGAAGGCCTAGCAGCCAATATAACCATATCTCATCATTTTAAACCTAATTTATCATCTAAACCACTAAATCCTATTTGTAATCTATGTTCTTTTACTAATTCTGGATTTTCATGAATTTCTGAAAATTCTTCATATCTTCAATTAAGAATCTCATTAATATGAACTAATTTATTTCTTATAAAAGTTTGTGTTACTTCAAAAATACTTTTTTCAGCCTTTTCTAATAATTTAGTTAAACTTTCATTTTCATTATATCATAATCATAATATTTCATTTCAAGCTTTTAATAATTTTCTTAAAACAGATTTATTTTTTACAATTTGGGCATATTCAAAAATATTTGAAGTTGTGGGAACTATTTCAGTTAATTCAGATAAATAAATAATTCATCAAACTTTTTCAAGCATTTTAGCATCATCTAACTTTTCCTTTACAGTAATTAAATCTATTGGTTTATTAGATTTATATAAATTGAACATTATATCAAAAATTATGACATTTATATCACTATAAAAATCTTCAGATTTTAGTATTTCTCAAATTGTAATAAAACAATCTTTATCAATCAGAATACTTCAAAGAACTGATTGTTCAGCTTCTAAACTATGTGGAGGTATTTTTAGCATAATTTATATTATTTTTTACTATTTATTTTTTGTTCTTTTTCTTCTACTTCAGAATAACTATTTAAATTATTTTCTATTTCAGATACTCTATCTAGTATTTTTGAGTTATATGGTTGTATATCTAATAATTTTTTATAATAATTTAAAGCATTTTCTAATTTTCATAAATTATCATAAGAATAAGCTATTAGTTGTAATTTTTCAGAATCTCTAGGCTTATCTTTCAAAGTTTTTTTAGCAAATTTAATACATCATTCATAATCTTCAGTTTCAAATGTTAAATCTGATAAAATATCAATAATTCAGCTATCATTTTTTCTTTTTTCTAAAGCTTCTTTATAAACTCTTATAGAGTCTTTATATTTTTTTTGTAAAGCTAATACAAAACCTAATTTTTTTAATAAATCAAAATCTTCTTTTTGAATTTCAATTAATTCCCTATAAATAAACTCTGATTTTTTAAATTCAGACTCTTTATTATATATATTAGCTAATTCTAAATTTAATTGCCTATTATTTTTATTTATAGCTAATCATTCAACTATAAAACTTTTAGCAATTGAATATTCTCATCTTTCTGTATAAATAGCTTGTTTTCTCAGTAATTCAGAAATTTTTATTTTTTCTTCATTTTTTAAATTAATATCAGCTTCTACTTCATATTTTGTTTCTTTGATTATTTCTGAAATTTTATTTACTTTTTCTGTGTTATCTTTTTTTTTCATTTTATTTCAATTTTCATCTATTACTTTTCTTTCCTTTTTAAAAGATATATTTTTAATCTTATAAAATAAAAAATATATCATATATGATAGTGAAAGTAAAAATATTATTATTTCTATTCTTAAAAAAAATAAATTCTCCATTTTAAAAAATTAATTATATAAATTATTACTACTATTTTACTCTTATATTATTAAAGTCAAAATTTATTAAGATATCTTGTTAAAAAAATGTTTAATAAAATTATTTTTCCTTTCAATAATATTTTCTTTTTTTATTAT
>CAZSQW010000036.1:0-7235 GCA_964609055.1 uncultured Candidatus Peribacteria bacterium | reverse complement strand
AATCCATTAGATAAATGGATAGTTTCAGAAACTAATAAGTTAGTAAAAGAGGTAAAAGAAGGTTTAGACTGATATAAAATTAATGAAGCTACAAAAAATATTCCAGCATTTATGGATAATTTAACTAATTGGTATATCAGAAGATCTAGAAAAAGATTTTGGAAATCTGAAAATGATGGTGATAAAATGCAAGCATATAATACTTTGCATGAAGTACTCGTTACTGTTTCAAAACTTATTGCTCCATTTATGCCATTTATTGCTGAAAATATGTACCAAAATTTAACTGGTAAAAAATCAGTTCATCTTACAAACTTTCCAGAAGTTGATGAAAGTTTAATTAATGAAGAGTTATCTGCTTCAATGGATAAAACTAAAAAAATAATTAATCTTGGTTTAGCTTGGAGAGTAAATCATAAACTAAAAGTTAGACAACCTCTTAAATCAGTTACAATATGAGAAGAATTAAGTGATTATTATAAAAATATTTTAAAAGAAGAACTTAATGTAAAAGAAGTAATTGAAGTAGAAGGAACAAAACTAGCACAAAAAATCTGTATGCCAAATGGTAGAGCTATCTGACCAAAATTTGGTAAAAATGTAAAAGATATAATGAAAGAAGCAAAATCTTGAAACTTTGAAGAATTAGATAATTGAACTGTAAAAATAACTTGTAGAGATGTTTCAGAGAAACATCTTGATGAATTTATTCTTGAAGATTGAGATTTTGAATTAATTTTTCAAGCTTGAGACTCTAGTTATGAAATTGAAGCTGGTTTTGGAATGGTAATTGCACTAGATTCAGAATTAAATGAAGAACTGAAACAAGAATGAAAAGCTAGAGATTTAGTGAGAGCTATTCAAGATGCTAGAAAACAGGCAGAATTTAATGTAGAAGATAGAATTGAAATAAATATTTCTTGAAATAATTTAGAAGAAATTATAACTAATTTTTGAAAATACATTGAAACTGAAACTCTATCTAAAATTAATTCTAATTTAGAAAATTCTAATTTAGAAAAAGAAATTGAAATTGGAGAAGAAAAGATTGTTATTATGTTGAAAAAATAAATTTAAAAAGTAGAGAAAAAAATCTCTACTTTTTTTGATTTTTATATTAAAATATAGTATAATAATAATAATATTTTATTATAAATAATTATAATGAATCAATATAAAATACAAGATATAAATATAGATAATATAATAATTAAAAAATGAATTACTGATTTTAATGATTTTAAAAATAATTTTTTTATTAAAAATAAAAATGGTGAATATGAAATAAATTATAGATATAAAAGTATTTATAATATTTTATTATATATAGAAAATAAATTTTGAGTAGACCCTATAAAATACATTTATAACCAATATTATAATGAAGAATTATCAGCAGTAGATCTTTATGATATATATCATAAAATTGCATCATATAAAAATAAGGAAAAAGATAATTTTATAAAAATATTTAAAAATATTTTTATATGGGAATTAAGAGATTCTAATAAGCCTACAGATAATACAAGAAAAAAACTGTCAAAGAAAAAGTATCTACAAATGAAACCTATAGCTTTAGAAAAAGAAAAAAGAATAAAAAAAGTAGAAAATATATTAAAAAGAATACAGAAAAATAAATTAAATACTACTAAAATAAATCAAAAAAATATTGTATTAAAAACAATAGCTATTTTAAATAATATATGAATTAATATAGGTATTAATGATATTAATACCTTTTCTAGTAAATATTGAATAAATGTTACAGCAAAAGCAATTAAAAATATTTTAGAAGAAAATTGATATTGAAATATTAATTTTACTAGTGCAAGAATAAGTGAACTTTTAAATAAAAAAAAAGCAGGTAAGACAACTGAGTAAGTGATTGTATAATAAACTGTCTAAATAGAAATACAAAAAAATTATTTCTATTTTTTTCTATTTCAAATATATTCTACTAAAAAATTTAATTTTTCTGAATTTAGTTCTGAAATAATATTTTTGGAATCAAAAATTAATTTATCTAAGTATTTATGAGTTTCTTCTGTTCATAAAAAATATACAAAACCTTTTTGTTCTCAACTTCATACACTTTTTCAAGTTTCTTCAAAAGTTCATTCCACATCAAGTAAATCATCTTTTATCTGAAAAGCTAAACCTATTTTTTGCCCAAAATCTCAGTATTTTATTATTTCTGATTTAGAATATTTTTTTTCTTTATCTTGTTTCAAATTAGCAATAATTATTCATCATAATATTGAAATTTTTATTAATTCTCAAGTTTTTTTATTGTGAGTTTCAACTAAATTATCTAAAGTTAATTTATCAGAGTTATTTTCATAAAAAATATCTAAAACTTGTCCTCAAAGCATTCAATTAATTCAAACTGCTTTTCAAAAATATTTAATCAAACTAATATTTCAAATATCTGATAATATTTCAAAAGACAAGCTATTTAATAAATCTCATACTAAAATTGCTTCAGCTTCTCAGAATTTTTTCCAAGTAGTTAATTCACCTCTTCTAAGTTCATCATTGTCCATTGATGGTAAATCATCATGAACAAGGATGTATCAGTGTAATAATTCTAAAGCAATACAAAATTTTATTATATCATCATCTTTTTTTATTTCTTTGAAATCTTTTTTTGTAAATATTAGATAAAATTCAAGAGCCAAAATACTTCTGATTCTTTTTCATCACTTGCAAGCATATTTGCTGACTTCTTTGATTATATCTAATCAAGGATTTTTTTCAGATTTAAAATACTCAGTTAAATAATTTTCAACTGAGTTATCTATTAATCCTTTATAATTTGTATACCAGTTTGGAAGCATAATTATTTTTTTATTTTATTTACCAAAATTTCTATTACTTTTCTCAAAAAAATCTATTACATTATCAAGTTCTTTTTCATCAAAAGCTGGCCATCACTTATCACAATAATAATATTCACTATATTCACTATCAAAAAGTAGAAAACCTGAATGTCTTATATCTCAACCTGTTCTTACAATTACTTCTGGTGAAGGTAAAAAAGAGGTGTCTAAATATTTTTTGAATTCTTCTTTTGTTAAATCTTCTGGATTTATTCAAGATTTTATTATTTTTTTTGTTGCTCTAATAATTTCATCTTGTCATCAATAAATCAAAGCCAATGTTAAAATTAATCAAGTATTATTTTTAGTTTTTTCTTTTACTTTTTTTAATTCATTTTGAGATTCATTAGGTAATTTAGTTAAATCTCAAATAGTTTCAAATTTAAGATTATTAATATTCATTTTATCTAAATATTTTTGTATAGAATTTATTAATTTAATAATTCATTCTACTTCACTAGAATCTCTTTTTTGTAGATTATCAGTAGATAAAGCCCAAAGTGTTAAATATTTAATTCATAATTTATCAACTTTTTCAGCTATTTTTACAACATTATCAGCACCTGCTTTATGTCCAGCAAAAACAGGCAAAAATTTAGATTTTGCCCATCTTCTATTTCAGTCCATTATAATTGCTAAGTGATTTATCATATTTTTTTTTAAACTACTATTTTATCTTCATTATTAGGTAAAGATTTTTTAATTAATTCTAATTTTTTATTTTTATTCATTTCATATAAAAGTGGTGATGCTATAAATATTGAAGAATAAGTACCTATTATTGTACCTAGAATCATAGCAAATATAAATCAACTAATACTTTCTGGTCAAAAGAAAAAAGTTGTAATTAAAACAAAAAGTAATGTTAAACTTGTAAACAAACTTCTTCTTAAAGTTTCTCAAATTGATTTATTAATAACATCTTTTAATAATTCTTTTTTTCTAGCTCATTCTTCTAAATTTGATCTAATTCTATCAAAAATAACAATTGTATCATTAATAGAATATCATAAAATAGTTAATAATGCTGTAATAAAAAATGTATCTATTCTGAATTCTGGAAAAAATAAAGAAGAAAATATATAAAATCCTGATGCTATAACTACATCATGAAATAATGTTATTATTACTATTGTTGCAAAAGATATAGAACTTATTCAACTAACTACTCCAGAAAAAGTCCAAGCTACATATAATGTAATTCATATAATTGCAATTAAAAGTGTTAAAATTGCTGTATTTTTAATATAGTCTCAAAAACTTTTTCAAATATTTGTATAGCTTAATTCAATTACAGAATTATCAGCATTTTGTAATATTTTCAGTGTTTCATTTCTAAAATTTTCTTTTATTTTAGAAAAATCTTTTGCTAACTCAATATTTTTTTTATCTTCATTTGATTCAAAAAGTGTATTATTAAAACCCACAACCACTGTTAAAGTATTTTCTCAAGTTATTTTATAGACATTTATTGAATTGATAACTTCTTTTCCATCAAACAATACTTCAGTAGTTTTTTGTTTAATTTGATTTTTAATTTTTTCAATATCAATTTTATTATAACTATATTCAGCACTAGTTCATCAAGTCATATCTATTCCTAAATTGAGTGGTGCAAATAAAAAACCTAAAATAGAAAATATAAATAAAGTAGCTGAAATAGCTAAATATGAAATTCTATTTTTTATAACATCTATTTTCATCTTAATAATTTTTAATTTAAATAATAAAGTGATTATATAAAAAAAATTAAAAAATCAAATTTTAAAAGTTGTAATTTAAAATTATAAATATATAATCCAAATCAATAACTTGTTTAAACTTATATAATAAAAAAATGAAAGCAAAAATATTAAAAAATATAGTTAATTTTATAATGAAAGTTCTTATAATTTTATCAATAGGATTAGCTTTAATGGCTTTATTTTATCCAGAAACAATAAAAAATGGTCTAGAATGGATTAAATTAGTTGTTCAATGATTATGAAATTGGAATTATTTAATTATTTTTATTACAAGTATAATTGAGAGTTTTCCTGTACTTTGAGTAGTAATTCCATGACAAAATATATTATTAATAGTTGCTTGATTTTTTGCACAATTAAATATTAACACACTATATTTAATAATAATAATAACTTCTATTTGAGCTATTATTTGAAATTTTATATGATTTTATTTATGAAAAATTTATTGAGATAGCTTTTTTAAAAAATACTGACTTTGGTTTTGAATAGGAGAAACTGAATTAAAATATCTTGAAAAATGAATTGAAAAATGGGGACCTTGGGGAATAACTTTTTGAAAATTTCATTGATTAACAAGAGCATTTTTACCTTTTATAGCTGGTACAATGTGAATGAAATCAAAAACTTTTATGTTTTTTAATATTTTAGGTTCTATTATTTGGTCTGTTGTAATGGTGGTTTTATGAGTTCTTTTTGCTGAATATTATGAAGTAATTATTGATAATACTTGAAAAATTATGATAGTAATTATGATTTTAATAGGATTATATATTTGGAAATTTAAGAAAAAACAATTTAAAAAATATATGAATGAAAAAAATAAAGAAATGGAAAGAAGGTTTCCAAATAACTAAAAATATTAATATTATGCAAACAATTTGAATAATAACAGCTATGCAAGAGGAAGCTGATTTAATTATAAAAAAATATAATTTAGAAAAAGTTAATGAAAAATGAACTTTAACTATTTTTCACTGAACTTTATGAGAAAAAAATATAGTTTTACTTTTGTGATGAATATGAAAAATTCAAGCAAGTTTTTCTACTACTTTTTTACTAGAAAATTATAGAGTTGAAAAAATTATAAATATTTGAATAGCTGGAAATATAAATAAAGAAAAAATAAATATTTGAGATGTAATACTTCCTACAACTTTTATTCAACATGATATGTATTTGCCTTTTTGATGAAGTCATCTTGATTATGCAAAAAAAGAAATTAATATAAAAGTTTCAGATATTAATAATAATATTTTATGAATTAATATTCATAAAAATTTAATTTGTCTTACTTGAGACCAATTTATAGATGATGAAAATATTATATCAAAATTTAAAAAAGAGTATTCTTGAAATTTAGTAGAAATGGAAGCCTTTGCTATACTTTCAGTTGCTAGAAATTATGAACAATTAGAAAAATGTATAGTAATAAAATGAATTTCTGATTGAGCTGATAATAAAGCAATTAATGCACATATGACTAATTTGGAAATTGCTATGAATAATAGTATTATAGTTTTAAATAAAATAATTAATAAAATATAAAAAAATGAAAAAAATACTAAACCCTGATTTTTTAGAAAAAATAGAAAAAATATATTCTAAAAATGAATTAGAAATTATAGAAGATGGTTTTAAAACTGAAAATAGAAAACCTACTTTTAGAATAAATACAAATAAGGCTAATGAAGAAAAAACACTTAAATCTCTAAAAGAAGCTGGAATTAAATTCAAAAAAATTGATTGATTAGAAGAAATTTTTAGTTTAGAAGAATGAAAAGAAAAAACTTTATGGGATACATGAGCTTTCAAAGCTGGTTATATTTATATGCAAGGTTTAACAAGTATGCTTCCTGTTATGCTTTTTGATTTTGAAAATATAAATAGTAATACAAAAGTATTAGATGTAACTGCTGCTCCTGGTAGTAAAACTAGCCATTTATCAGCTATTATGATAAATAAAGGTCAAATTATTGCTTGTGATAATAATCAAATTAGAATTGATAAATTAAATTTTACTCTAAAAAGACAAGGATCTACAAATGTTTGAGTTATAAAAACTGATGCTAGAAATCTTTCTGAAAAATTAAAAAAAGAATTTGGTGCAGAAGTAGAACAATATTTTGATAAAATTCTTTTTGATGCACCTTGTTCTGCTGAATGAAGATTTAATCTAACACGTGAAAAATCTTATGCTTTTTGGAATAGTTCAATTCCTAAAAAAAATTATAAACTACAAAAGGCAATTTTAACAGATGTTTTGAAAATGCTAAAAACAGGTTGAGAATTAGTTTATTCTACTTGTACTTTATCACCAGAAGAAAATGAATGAATTGTTCATTTTATACAAAGCCTTTTCCCAGAAATGGAAATAGTAGATATTACTGAAAATAAAATTTTTAAAAATTTTAAAACTAAAAAATGAATTTTAACTTTCTGAAAAAGTATGTACAAAAATGCTGATAAATCTATTAGAATTCTACCAACAAGTGAATATGAAGGGTTCTTTGTAGCTAAATTTATTAAAAAATAAAAAACAACTATAATTTTTTAGGGGTTAATGTAAAATAAGTGTGCTGAAAAGCACTCTTTTTTATTTTAAATTTCT
>CAZSQW010000035.1:0-7598 GCA_964609055.1 uncultured Candidatus Peribacteria bacterium | reverse complement strand
TTTTATTTCTATAAACACTTATTTTAAAGTATTTTTTTATTTTTGGCTTTATATTATTAATAATACTTCTTTTTTTCTTGCATTTTTTTTATATTCTCTTAAAATTCTCTTAATATCTAATTATATTATTATTAATAATACATAATGCAAGAAAAATTAAACAATCTTCAAAAAACATTTTTTGAAGATTTAGAAAAAATAGAAAATAGAGAAGAAATAATAGATTTACAAAATAAATTTCTTGGAAAAAAAGGTGAATTAAAAGCTATTTTATCTGAATTAAAAGATTTTTCTATAGAAGAAAAAAAGGAATTTGGACAAATTTCAAATAAATTAAAAAATTTAATATTAGAACAACTTGAAAACAAAAAAATAAAATTAGAAAAAGAAGCTTTTACAGAATTATGAGAAAAAGAAGCAATTGATGTTTCATTAGAATTTCCTTCTACTGAAAAATGACATATGCATCCTATTTCAATAACTTCAAAATTACTTGAAGAAATTTTTATTTCTTTATGATTTAAAATTGAAGATGGACCTCAAATAGAAATTGAAGAATTTAATTTTGATAAATTAAATATTCCAAATAATCATCCAGCACGTGATGTTTGGGATACTTTTTGGATTGATAATGAAGTAAATAAAACAAGAAAATCAGGTGATAAATACTTATTAAGAACTCATACTTCTCCAGTTCAAATTAGAACAATGCTAAAATGAAAATTACCTATAAAAATAATTGTTCCTTGAAGAGTATTTAGATATGAACAAGAAGATGCAAGACATACTTGTAATTTTTATCAACTTGAATGATTAGTTGTTGGAGAAAAAATAAATTTCTGAAATCTAAAATGGACTTTGGAAACAGTTATGCAAAAACTTTTATGAGAGCAAACTAAATTAAGATTTAGACCTTCAATTTTTCCTTTTACAGAACCATCTGCTGAAATTGATGTATCTTGTCAGTTATGTAAATGAACAGGAAAAATAAAAAAATCTAATTGTAGAATGTGTTCTGCAACTGGTTGGGTGGAATTATTATGAGCTGGAATGGTTCATCCAAAAGTATTAAAAGGAGCAGGAATTGATCCAGAAAAATATTCAGGTTTTGCTTTTGGTATGTGAATAGACAGAATTGCGTCTCAAAGATTTTGAATAAGTTCAAGTAGAATGTTCTATCAAAGCAAATTAAAACTAACTGAACAATTTTAATTTTAAAAATACAAAATGAGTTTTAAAATAAGTAAAGTTGAAAATATTGCTGATTTATTAAAAAATTTTTCTAATACAAATAAATTAAAAATACTTTGTTTTATCTGACAAAATGAAAAAAATGTTACTGATATAATTAAAAGTGTAAAATGTTCTCAATCCCAAGTTTCTCAAATTTTAAATAAAATGAAATTAGAAAAAATATTAGAAAGCAATAGAATTTGAAAAGAAATTTTTTATAAAATTTCTGATGAAAAAATTATAAAATTAATTATAAGTTTAAAAAATATATTCAATTAAGTATAATTTAAATAAAAAAATAATATTAAAAATAAGCTATGTTTAAAACAAAAGAAAAAAAAAATTATTCTAATATTCCCTTATTAATAATATCTACTTTTATTATATTTCATATTTTATATATATGAAAAGATTTAATAATACCATTTATTATTTCTATACTTATTTCATTTGCTATAATTTGAGCAAGTAATTTTTATCAAAAATTCAAAATTCCAAAATTTTTATCTATGATGTTATCACTAACAACATATGGTATATTATTCTGGTTAATATGAGAGTTAATTAATTCAAATATTGATGAATTAATACAAAAATTACCTAGTTATCAAGAAAAAGTAACAGGTCTCATTAAACATTTTTTTGATTTTTTTAATATTAATCAACCAAAAAATGTTAGTGAAATGATTGAAAATTTTGATATGGCTTTAATTTTTCAAACTGTTATATGAAGTATTACATCAATTTTTTCAAATGCTGGTATGATATTTTTTTATACATTATTTATATTATTAGAATATAGATATTTTTGAGAAAAATTAAACTTAATGATTTCAGATAATAAAAAAAGAGAGAAAATTTCTAATACAATAGAAATAATTAGAAATGATACTAAGGCATATTTTATTATAAAAAGTATTGTAAGTTTTATAACTGCATTTTTAAGTTATTTAATTATGATTTCCTTTTGACTTGATTTTGCTATTTTTTGGGCATTTTTAATATTTATATTAAATTTTATACCTAATATTGGTTCTATAATAGCTTTAATTTTTCCTATAACACTTTCTTTAATTCAATATGATACACTATATCCTTTTATTTTTATATCAAGTTCATTGATTTGAATACAAATATTAATGTGAAATATAATAGAACCTAAGTTTATGTGAAATAAATTAAATCTTAGTCCTCTTGCAATTATAATATCTTTATCATTTTGGTGATCTATATGGTGAATAATCTGAATGTTATTATCAGTACCTATTATGGTAATAATAAATATTATTCTTTCAAAAATAAAATATACTAAACCTATTGCTATTATGCTTTCTGAAAAGTGAGAATTAAAAATAGATACTGTAGAAGAAATAACCAAAACTAGAAAAAAAATATTACATAAAATAAAAGATACTATCTTGAAATAAAAAAGTTCTAAATTATATAATTTAGAACTTTTTATAAATCTGTAAAATCAATTTCTGTATTTATAGTATTTATTTCTGAATCACCATATACTTTTTCTTTTTCATCAAAAATATTTCAACCAATACTTTGTACTTTGTTTATAATAGCTGTAGGGTTAGCATATTGTTTAACATCAATTCATAATAATCATCATAGAATTGGAAAAACAAATATAGAAACTACTGTCACAATTATTCAAACAACTGCATATCTAATTGTATTAATAGCAGGTTTTATTTTTTCATCTTTTCATCAAGAAAGAATAAGTAGTAATCCTCACCATAATATAAATAATATTGATAAAATACCTGCTATTAGTACAAATAATGATATAATAGTTAGTATAAAATCTCAAGGTTCCATATTAGGTCAAAATAGTGGATTTGAACCCGCATTAATCATTGTATTTGTTGAATGTTCAAACATATTTATATAATTAAATGTTAATCTAAAACTTTTAGGTTAATTTTTTTTCAAATTTTAACTCATAATAATCTTAATATAGTTCTTAAAGAATTTATTGTATTTCATCATTTTCCAATAATAATTCCCATATCTTCTTTAGCTACACTAAGAGTCAATAGTACACCTAATTCATCTTCTATTCTTTCTATTTTAATAGCTTCTAAATCAGAAACTAATGCTTCTAATATAAACTTTAAATATTCTATTTCTTTATACATATTTAGAAAATTATTATCTTAATATTTACTATATTAACAAAAAAAAGAAAACCTTCAAATTATTTTTGTGTTTTCTTAGTTTTTATTATTTAATTGTAGGAATTATAATTTCATTCATTTTAATTAATTTTTCTACTCTAGGAGAAAATTGTACTCAATGAGAAAGATATTTAGAAATTTTTTCTAGATCTTTTAATTTAAACTCTTTAGAAATAGGATTATAAAAACCTAAAACTTCTTTGTATCAATGTTTTGAAGCTTTTGTATGATCTGTAAGTACAACTCTAAAGAAAGCCATATTTCTTTTACCAGCTCTAGCTAATCTAATTTTTAACATATTAATCGTATTTTAATTATAATTTTTTATTTAACTCTTACTTAAAAGAGATTTGGTTTATATATTTTAAAATGGTGCCTAGAGCGGGAATCGAACCCGCACTCCCGAAGAAACAAGATTTTAAGTCTTGCGTGTCTACCAATTCCACCATCCAGGCAAATATCCTATTAAAATAGGAATATTCTATACAATACCGTGTTTTCTTAAAGTTCTCAAACCTTTAGCAGATACTTTTATTTTAAAAACTAATCCTGTTTCTGGATCTTTTATATTTTTATTAAAAAGATTAGGATAAAATTTTCTTTTAGTAGCTCTTAAAGAGTGACTTCTTTTATTTCATGTACTAGTTTTTTTACCAGTTACTTGACATACTCTAGACATTTTTCTAAATATTAATTTCTAAATTGCAATTAAGCTTTAATTTCAACACCAACACCACTTGGAACAACTAGATCTTGTATAGCAGATATAGTTTGAGAAGAAGGTTCTAAAATATCAATAATTCTTTTATGTCTTCTAATTTCAAACTGTTCTCTAGCATCTTTATTTACAAAAGTAGATCTATTTACAGTAATTTTTTCAATTTTTGTAGGTAATGGTACTGGACCAACAATTTTAGCTCCTGAATCAGTACAAACCATAACAATTTTTTTAATTGACTCATCTAATACTTTATGATCAAATGCCTTTACTACAATTCTTATTTTTTTATCTTTTTTAGCTACCATTTTTAAAATTATTTTAAATTTGTAAAATCTATAATATAGATTAATTAATGAATACTATAAAATAAATTATAGTATTCAATGAATTAATACATATTAATTATGCACCAACTTTAGAAACAATTCCTGAACCTACAGTTCTACCACCTTCTCTAATTGCAAATTTAAGACCTTGATCCATAGCAATTGGTTGTTGTAATTTAACAGTAAATTTTAAGTTATCACCTGGCATAACCATTTCTACACCATCTGGTAAAGTAACATCACCAGTTACATCAGTAGTTCTGAAGTAGAATTGAGGTTTATATCATTTAAAGAATGGAGTATGTCTACCACCTTCTTCTTTAGTAAGGATATATACTTCACCTTCAAAATCTGTATGACCTGTAATTGAACCTGGTTTACATAAAACTTGTCCTCTTAATACTTGTTCTCTATCAATACCTCTGATAAGTAGACCAGCATTATGACCAGCTTCACCTTGTTCTAATTGTTTGTGGAACATTTCAACTCAAGTAACAGTAGTTTTTTGAGTTTCTTTAATACCAACAATTTCAACATCATCACCAATAGTAATAATACCTTGTTCAATTTTACCTGTAACAACAGTACCTCTACCTTTAATTGAGAAAACATCTTCAATAGGCATTAAGAAATCTTTTTCAGTTTCTCTTTTTGGTAATGGTACAAATTCCTCAATTTTTTCAAATAATTCAACAATAGTTTTAGCACCATATTCTTTATCCATATCAGTAGGATTTTCAAGAGCAACTAACCCTGAACCTCTAATAACTGGTGTATCATCACCTGGGAAATCATATTTAGTTAATAAATCTCTAATTTCCATTTCTACTAATTCTAACATTTCCTCATCATCAACCATATCACATTTATTCATAAACACAACAATATAAGGAACACCTACTTGTCTTGATAATAAAATGTGTTCTCTAGTTTGAGCCATAGGACCATCAGTAGCAGCAACTACTAAGATACCTGCATCCATTTGAGCAGCACCTGTAATCATATTTTTAACATAATCAGCATGTCCTGGACAATCTACATGAGCATAATGTCTAGTAGCAGTTTCATATTCTACATGTGAAGTATTAATTGTAATACCTCTTTCTCTTTCTTCTGGAGCATTATCAATAGATGCAAAATCTCTTACATCATCACCATTAATAGCACCTAATACAGCAGAAATACCTGCAGTAGTAGTAGTTTTACCATGATCTACATGACCAATAGTACCTATATTCATATGTGTTTTAGCATCAGCCATAATATTTATATTAATATAATAAAGTAAGTTTTAATATTTTGGATGTTTATTTATTTTTAAGTTTTTTATACAATGGATTAAGCCATTCTTTTTCTCATTTTTTTTTCAATTTGTCTTTTTGCTCTTTTTAATTTTCTATGAGCATTATTTGTTAATCTAGGCATTATGTAAATTATTAGGATTTATTCAGTATTTTTTTAATTTTATCATAACTATTTTGAAAGCATTTTCTAGCCACTTAGTTTTTCACTCTATTTTGACTCTGTTTTCAAGTTTTAGATAATGATTTATAGCATTAGCTACTTTTCCTTTACTTTTAGGTCCTTTCTTATTTACAGAATAATTAACTCTTCTTGGTCTTTTACTGTGAGCCATGGGTTCTAAATGTTACTATAAATATAATTATGATATAATACTAAAAATCAAATACACTAGGAATAGACAAATTATTTCAAATGTCTTACTTTCATAATTTGTGATTTTTAAAATCAATCATTTTTTTTAAATGGTGGAGCCTAGGAGAGTCGAACTCCTGACCTCCTGCGTGCAAGGCAGGCGCTCTAGCCAACTGAGCTAAGGCCCCATTTATCATTTTATTTTAATGGCGGACACGGCGAGATTTGAACTCGTGACCTCTCCCGTGACAGGGGAGCGCTCTAACCAACTGAGCTACGCATCCATTTTTTCTGCCTTCTTTTTCAAAAGCAGAGGTAGTATATTTTTTTTTGTATTTAAGTCAAACTATTTTTTGACTTTTTTTAATTATGTTAAAAAATAGTTTTATTTTATTTTATTTTAAAGGAGAAAAGTGACTTTATTTTAGTTTTTTAAAGATGAATAAATGTTCATGCATTATAAGTAAAAAATTATAATCTTTACTCTTTTTTACCCAAAATCAAGTTGCTTTACAATTATGTTGAACTTTGATAATATCTTCTTTTAAAGAAAATCAAACTTTTAAAAATCTTTCCATAACTTTAAAAGCTAAAACTTTTCTTGTTTCTGGATAAGTTTTAATAATTTCTAAAAATTTTTCTTCAATATTTTTTTCTCAAATCAAAGAATTTAAAATACTTAACTGAATCTTTATTTCAAAAGTATGTTATTTTATTTTTTAAAAGTCACTAAAATAGTCCCAAGAAAATGTTGAGGTTTGTAGTGTTTGGATTAGGGATTGGAAAATAGACATAATTATTTTTTATTTGATAACTTATCTACAAGAGAATTTAAAATTTTTCATATGTTTTCTAGTATTTTTATAGATGGAAGTTCAGTTTTTATTTCTCATTTTCAATTGAGAATACTATATGTTTTTTCAGGTAAACTATGAATTTTTTGAGTATTTTCTTTTCTTAATTCAAATGTTGCCAAATTATACATATTTAAATCTTTATCATCTTTATAATAAAAATCAGATTCAATAAGTAAAATATGTGAATCATATAATTCAACTATTTTTGAATATGTTTTAAATAATCATAAAAAATAAAAACCTAATATTATTAATAAAAGCTCTATAGAAAATAAATAAATATTTCTTCATAAAAAAATATGGATAAAATCAATTAATGTTTTAGATGAAGAAATATTTGCTAAATAAACTGTATAATTATAAAATATAATTAATCAAAAGATTAAAATAGATAATAATAAATACAATGCAGATAATCTTTTTTTATTATTTTTTCTAATTTCAAATTTTTCTATGAATGTTTTTTTCTTCTCTCATTCTTCAATAATATCAATCCTAGAGATAAAAGCAGGTATAAATTCTGAAAGTTGTATATAAAAATTTATATTTCTATTATTTAATAATTCATCTAATTCAACTTTAATATCTTCTTCTTTTAATGAAGAAAGCTTTTGAT
>CAZSQW010000034.1:2356-7651 GCA_964609055.1 uncultured Candidatus Peribacteria bacterium | reverse complement strand
AAACATCTCTACATTTTTTGTTTTCTACATTTTTGTTTGTGTTTTAATTTAGATGTTTTTGCCAAACATCTCTACATTTTTTTATTTACATAAAAATTCACAATTCATTATCTTTTTCTAATTCCCATTTTAAAGGATTTTCATAAATATATTTTCTAATTCTATCTAATTCATTTTCATTTCTAATTATTCTGTCATAATAATTTTTTTGCCAGGCAAAATATGGTTCTTTTCATAATAAATTAATTTTTCTTGTTGTATGTCACTTAAATAATTTTATTATATTTCATAATGATTTTGTTTTAGGTGATATTTTAGAAAAATAATTTTTATCTATTACAACACCTGTAGAGATGTTTGGCAAAAACATCTCATTATTAGTATTACAATTATTCAAAAATAAATTCATATGAATATGATTTGGCATTATTACATATTCATCTAAAATAACATTTTTTCTAAAAATAGGAATATTTAATATTTCTTCTTCTACAATTTTCCCATATTCATTCAAAATCATTTCTCCATAAACAATTTCACCAAAATATTCAACCCTTTCTTTACAACAAATTGTAATAAAATAACCTCAATTTTCAGAATAATTATAATCCTCTAACCTATTAGATTTAGGATTATACCTATAATTAAATTTATATTCTATATCCATAAATTATTTATTTAAAAAATCTTTACTAAAAATTTCCATATAAATATCATTATGAAATTCTCAATTTCTAAAAACTTCTTCTTTTAATTCTCAACACTTTTTAAATCAAATTTTTTCATAAACTTTTTGTGCTCTTTCATTAAAATCAACAAATCTTAATTTTATTTTATTTAATCATAAAGCTTTAAATCAAAATTTTAATATTAAATTAATACTTTCACTTCAATATCATTTATTTCTATTTTCAATATCAAATATAACAATTCATAGTTCTGCTTTTCTATTTAATAAATCTATATCAAATAAATTTATATTTCAAATAACTTTTTTTTCATTATTAATATAAATACAAAATAATCTATTGTTTTTATTTTTTCTTACTAATTCATAATAATCTTCTTCATCTTCTTTGAAAATAATATCTCAATACATTGAACCTAAATAACTTTGTGTTTCAATATTATTTATGCCTTTATACCATATTTCTATATCTTGTTTTTCAGGAACTACAAGACTAACTTTGTCTCATTCTAATATTTTTATTCTTTGCATAATTTATAATTAAAAACTAAATTCTTAAGATAAAATCTTGTAGAGATGTTTGGAAAAAACATCTCATAACCATTGTTCACATTTTATTTTTTAGATGTTTTTTCCAAACATCTCTACATTTTAAATTCAATAAAACCCCCAAAAAATTTATAAAAATATTAATAAATTTCTTGGGGTTCTTTTTTTATAAGAACGGTTCCACCCAATTTTTTAACTTTTATAAAAAATATATTTTTCTAAAAAAGTGTTCCAAAACTTTTCTTAAAAGAACAAAAAATAACTTTTTATCTAATAAATATTTTAAGTATTTAACATAAAAAAGCAAATATTTTTGCACAAAACAATTTAAATACTATAATAATAAAAAAATATAATTATTAAATTAAATAAAAATGAAAGAAATACTAATAAATAGAAATAAATATTTAAAATTAAAAGTTGAAAATCTGATTTTTAAAGATATTTATATAAAAAATAAACTCAAAAATTATGACTTACTAATGGATATTATTAATTTTTTAGCTATAAATATTGAATTTATTTCTGTAAAAGAAATTCATAAAACTTTAAATGTAACTTGAATTAAGGTATCTCATATCACCTTAATAGAATATATTAATTACATTGTACAATCTTGATTAATAAATAAAATTTATAAATATAATTTAAAATTAAAAACAATATCTAATCAAAAAGCTAAATATTTATTTAGATCTAGTAATATAAAAAAGGCCTTTTATGAAAATATTAATAAATTCAATTTAAGTGAAAATATTATATATCATATATTAATAAAATATAGTAATCACCCTGTTTTTACTTGAAAAAATTGAACTTTTAATTTTAGTTTTATCACAAAAAAATTAATAATTCATATTAGTAAACATTTAGATAAAAAAGAAATTAAAAAAGAAGCTAAAAAACTATTAAAAATAGAATGAAATTATGAAAAATATTTAATAATAAACTCAATTAAAAAAAGTTGATTAAGACCAAGTACTTATTTGCCTCTTAAAATTATAGAAATAGAAACTTTTATCAAAGAATTTAAAGTAAAAAACTAATTGCTGTTTTTTACTTTTTTTATATAATTTTAATAAATTAAATATAATAATAAATAATGAGAAATAAAAAACAAAATAATTCTATATTTAAATTTGAAAAAATTTTTTCTATTTTTAAAAAGGAAAAAAATAATTTTAAAAATATAGTAAAAAAAGAAAAAAAAAGATTTTATATGTTTAAAGAAAAAAAATCTTCTTTTTTATGTACTAGAAAAAAAAACAAGCAAACTCAAATTAAATTTAATTATAAAATAAATAAAAAAAAGATTTTAATATTTATCTCTGTAATTCTTATACTTTCATTAATTTCATTAATATATGTTTTTAAATGAAATTATTTTTCTATACAAAAAATAATAATAAACATTAATGATAATGTTACTAATGAGACAATTGCATATAAATCACTAGATTTAATAAGAAATAAATCTATTTTTTTAGAATGAACTCAGTCAATAAGTAAAAAATTAATAGATTATCAAAAAAATATTTCATATGTTAAAGTGAAAAAAAATCTTCCTAATATTTTAGAAATAAATATAGAATCTTATCCTATTATTATAGATATAATTTATGCAAATAAAAAATATTCTTTAACATCAAATTGAATAGTTGTTCCATATAAAAAAACAAATAAAGAAAATAATAGAATTATATTAAAAATATCTAATTCAGAAAAAGATATATATAGGCTTCTTAATTATAAAAAATTTATAGAAATAGAAAAACTTGAAAAAATATATAATTTAATAAAAACTTTTGAAAAAAATCTTTTAGAGTTAGAAATAAATGAAATTTTATTTTATCAAAAAGAAAGAGAAATACATATTATTACAAAAAATGAAACTATTTTTATATTTTCTTTAGAAGAAAATATTTCCAAACAATTAAAAAAGATATTAGTATATAGCAAATGAAAAAACAATTCTTTAAGACAAATATATATAGATTTAAGAATACAAAATAAAATTTTTATATGTCCTTACAAATCTGAATATCAATGTAAAATTAATTTAAAAAGAATATATAAATAAAAAAATTGATTTAAATTATTTTTACCTATACTTAAACATAAATTAAAAATAATTGTATATAAATGAATGAAAAAAATTGATGAGCTTTGTGGATTTCTATGTCAGATATGATGACTGGTTTAATGTTAGTTTTTTTACTTATAGCTATAGCATTTATGTATCAAGTGCAACTTAAACAAAAAGAACAAAATAAAATTTTATTTGATTATAACAATGCAAAAGAAAAATTATATAATGAAATAAATGAATCTTTTAAAGATAAATCTAATAAATGGTGAATGAAAATTAATAATGACTTAAGTATTAACTTTAATGTTGATTTTGAACCTGATTCTTATTTATTAAAACAAGAATTAAAGGATATTTTAGATAAATTTATACCAAAGTATCTTTTTTTAATTAATCAAGAAAAATATAAAGATAGAATTAAGGAAGTTAGAATAGAATGACATACTTGAGAATGTAGTGTTTATGAATATGAAGAATGTTTAATTTTATCTCAAAGAAGAGCAAATAGTGTATTATTATATTTACAAAATACTTCTTCTTTTAAAGAATTAGAAAAAAAATATAAAGAAAAATTAAATTTTTGGTTTACAGCCAATTGAATGTGAGATTGAAAATTATTAGATGAAAATTGAGAATATATTTATTTTTCAAAACAAAAACCAAATAATCAAAACTCTAGAAGAGTAGAATTCAAAATTATAACAAATAGTGATAGTACAATAAAAAATATAATAAATAATAAATAAAAAATAAAATATGAATATATTAGAAATCATTAATTTGTGAGTAATTGTAGCAGCACTCTTATTAATAATATACACTGCTTTTGTTAAAAGAGATAAAAATCTTGTGACATTAATATGAATACTTTGAACTTTTATTTGAATTATTTTAGGACTTGTTAGCTTTGATACAACAAATATTGAATGAAGTATACAGGCATTATTAAATGGTTTAAAAACAGCTTTTATAACTTCTATTTTTTGATTAATTGCTAGTTTAATTTTAGGATTTTTAGAAAAAAATACTTCTTGAGATAAAGAAAAAAATGATTCAGATTTTTTAATTGAAATTAGAGATGAATTAAAATTACTTAATTCTAAAAAAGAAAATAGTTCTACTAATAATAATAAAGAAATTTTAGAAGAATTAAAAAAAATAAATAATTCAAATAATTCTTTAGATATTTCTTTTTCTAATTTTACAAAAGAAATGTCTGAAAATAATTCCAAAGCATTAGTTGAAGCTATGTGAAAAGTTATGGAAGATTTTAATTCTAAAATTAATAATCAGTTATGACAAAGTTTTAAAGATTTATCAACTTGAGTTGAAAGCTTGGTTATTTGGCAAGAAAATTATAAAAATAATATAGAAACTTCTCAAGAAATATTTAATAAATCTACAAAATCTCTTGAAAATTCAAGTAAAGCTTTTGAAATAATAATAGAAAATTCTAAAGACTTTTCAAACATTTCTAAGAATTTATGAGAAGAATTAAAAACACTAAATAAAAGTATAGAAATACTACAATCTTGAGGAAATGAATTTAAGGAAGTAGCTGTTTCAGTAAAAAATATGGGAGATACTATGATAAAAAATATAGAATGATTAAGTAAATCTTTTATATGAAAAGCTGAAATCATTTTATCAGAAAATGAAAAACAAGCTATAAATCTTAAAAATACTTTTTCTCAATTATCTACAAATTTATCTCAGACTCATAGTAGTGTTTTATTAAATTTGAGAGAAGAATTAGAAAAAGATTCTAAATTTACAAGTAATCAATTTATTAAAATACAAAAAAGATTAGAGCAACAAGTAGCAGATTTAGATAAACAATTATGAGAAGAACTTGAAAAATCACTTCATTCTTTATGAGAACAATTAACAGGATTATCACAAAAATTTGTTTCAGATTACTGAACTTTAGCAGAAAAATTAGAGAAATTAGTTAAATAAGAAAATAAAT
>CAZSQW010000034.1:0-2256 GCA_964609055.1 uncultured Candidatus Peribacteria bacterium | reverse complement strand
GATTACTGAACTTTAGCAGAAAAATTAGAGAAATTAGTTAAATAAGAAAATAAATAAAACTAAGTAATGCTAAATAAATTAAAGAAAGAATTATACAAGAGGCTAAAGCCACCTTGTTAGTCTTAAAATATTATGTATTAATTATATAAATACCACCAACAAGATGGCTTTAGCCTCTTGTATTTTCAATAATAAAACTATGAAACTACCAGATTTTGGAAAACATTCTTGATTAAATTCTTTGAGAGAAAAAATAAAAGCAGAAAAAAATTTTCTTTATAAACCAGAAAATAATCCTATTTGGGATTTAAAAATAGAAGAATTATTAAAAACTTGAGAATTAAGAAAAATTACTTTATCTGAAATTCAAGTAAATTATGAAAACTTATTAGAGTACAAACAAAATAACATTTTAGTTTATAGAGAAGATTTAATTGAAAGATGAACTGAATGAACTCAGCAATTTCATTTTTTTAACTGTGCAACAGTTAAAAAATGGAGAGAAGATAAAAAATATGAAGGAAAATATGTTGCAAATAGAAACTGACAATTTAGAGTAAATATTGAAAGTTATTGAAAAAGTTTACAAAAAAATGTTCCTAGAAACTTAAATGTTTGTAAAAATTGTTTAAAAGAATCTAATTATTATAATTATGAAAATTCTAATTATAATAAGAAAAATAATATTTATAAAAAATTTTCTATAAAAGAATATTTTGAAGCAGTAGATTAATCAAAAATAACAACTAAACCAGAATTTCTAATAATTTCTGGTTTTATTTTTTCTATAAAATTTCTTATATTTTCTCACTTTATTATTATTTTATAATAATACTGATTTATTTTTTTAATAGATTTTTTATTAAAAATAATTTCTACTTCATTATTTTCATTTTCTATAATCAATTTATTATGTAATTTCTCTGTAAATTCTTCTGCCTTTTTTTCTGAAGAATGTCTATATTCTAAAGTGGCTATTTCTCAAAATGGAGGATAATTAAATAATTTTCTTTCTTGTAAAACTTTTATAAAAAATTCTTTATAATTATCATAAACTATAGATTTAACACTTTCATTATCTGGAATAAAAGACTGAATTATAAACTCTGTTTCTTGTCAAACTCTTCAACCTCTTCAAATTAATTGCCTGATATTTGTATAAACAGATTCTTCTGTGTTATATTTTGGAATTTGTAATTCTTGCTCTAATAATATTACTCATATTAATCAAACTTTATTAAAATTAAAACCTGTAGTTATCATTTTAGTTCCAATAATAATATCTGCTTTCTCAAGATTTTGTATAGCTTCACTTTTAGATTTTTTAGTTTTCATTGTATCTGTATCAAATCTAAAAATCTTTTTATTTACAAAAGATTTTAATAAACTATCTTCAATTTGTTGAGTTCATACTCAAATATTTACTAAATTTACTCACTTACATTTAATACAAGATAATGGTAAATTTTCTGAAGCAGAACATAAGTGACAAACAAATTTACTTGGATATTTATGAACACTCATACTAATATCACAATTTTTACACTTAAAAAGATACTGACAATCATTACAAATTATTGAACTAAACTGTCATCTTTTATTCAAATATAAAATAACCTTTTCTCATTTTTTAAAAACTTCTTCAATTTTAGTTAAAAGAGTATTTGAGAGATAAGGATTAATTCTTGATTTATCTATAGAAAGATTTAATAATTGCATATTTTAAAAATTATACAAGTGGCTAAAGCCACCTTGTTGATATTATTTTAATTATACTTTTTATTATAAAAAGTTATAAAAAATTTGCAATAATAAAAAAAGTATAATACAATACTCTTAGATACATAATACTTCAGCAAGGTTTACTCCTTTAACCTACTGAAAGTTATGTATCTTTTTTTTGCAAAAAAAACAAGGGGCTAAAACCACCTTGTTGATTTATTGAATTATCTTATGTATCAACAGAATGCTTTAGCTTTCTGTTTTTTTACTTTCTAGATTTTTTTCTATCCTCAGTTTTACTTCTAACATAAAGTCCTTGGACTTGAACTCTTGCCCACTGCGTTTTTCTTAAAAATTTTAAACTTGAGTTTAGACTTGGATTATTTGCAAAACAATTAATCCTAAATCTTTCATCTAAATCTTTAAAACCATATTTTTCTATTAAATGTTCTAAAATAGCTTTTAAAGTTACTCAATGTAACATTTCATGATCTACATTTCCTTGTGATATTTCCATAATATTTTTGTTAATTA
>CAZSQW010000033.1:0-7850 GCA_964609055.1 uncultured Candidatus Peribacteria bacterium | reverse complement strand
ATAAATCAAATTTAAAAAAGACTTAAATAGATTTGTATTTTTTTTAAAAAAACTATAATAATAAGGATTTTATTATTAATATGACTATATGTTAGAATCTATTAAATGAATTTTTAAAGTTAAAAATTTAAGAAAAAAAATTATTGCTACATTATTATTGGTTGTAGTTTATAAAATATTGGCTACAATACCAGTACCAGGTGCAAATACATCTTGAATAGAAGCTATTTTTAATGATCCAAATAATAGTGGATTAAATTTTTTCTCAGCACTTATGTGATGAGGTATGACAAATTTTTCTATTATATTAATGGGACTTGCTCCATATATTAATGCTATGATTATTATACAATTAATGTGAGTAATTATACCAAAACTAGGAGATTTACAAAAAGAATGAGAAGAAGGACAAAGAAAACTTACTTCTTATACTAGAAGATTAACTCTTCCTTTAGCTATAGCTCAATCATATGGTATGATAATTTTACTAAATTCTCTTTCTGGGTCTAATTGACAAATTATTGATACTTCAGATACAAGTTTAGTTTTAATGGCAATGGCTATAATTACTACAGGTACAATGTTTCTTATGTGGTTATGAGAAATTATGACAGAAAAAGGTATTGGTAATGGTATAAGTATTATTATTACAGCTTGAGTATTAGCAGCAACTCCTTCAGTAATAATGTCTCATATCAATTCTGAAAATTATGGTTTATTTTTAGGTTTAATATTAGCTACTTTATTAATTATATTTATAATTATAAAATTTACAGAATGAACAAGGAGAATTCCTGTTATTTATACTAGAACATGAAGAGAAGAAAAATCATATTTTCCAATTAAAGTTAATCAAGCAGGTATGGTTCCAATAATTTTTGCTGTTTCACTTGTGACTTTCCCTTCAATTTTATGACAAATTCTTTCTAATTCTACAGGTTCAGCAAAAACTATTTGAGATTTCTTGATTACTTGGTTTTCTATGTGATCTCCTACTTGGGCATTGATTGGAGTTTATTTTCTATTAGTACTATGATTTTCATATTTTTATGTTTCAATAACATTTAATACAGAACAAATAGCTGAAAATATACAAAAAAGAGGTGGTTATATTCCAGGTATTAGACCTTGAGAAGAGACAGAAGAATATTTTTCTAAAGTTTCAAGTCATCTAAACTTTTTTGGAGGTTGATTCTTAGCTTTAATTGCTGTATTGCCTTATATAATGTGAAAATTTTATGGTTCAAGTATTGATTTTATTGTTTCTTGAGCAGGGTTAATTATTATAGTTGCAGTTGTTTTAGATTTAATTAGAAGAGTGAAATCAGAAAAACAAATGCAAGATTATTCAAAATTTTAATCCTCACCTAATTTTTACTAAGAGGAAAAAAATAATAAAAATGGATATTTATGAAAAAATTAACTAAAAATTATAAGAAAACATTGATTTTATTATCAGTGTTTTTTTACTTTATAATATTTTTATTAATATATAGTTTTTATCCAATAATTACTTATAAAGAAAATATTGAGAACAAACCTTGAAATATTTTACTATATGATATAAAGTGAAAAGTTATAACTGATAAGGCAAAGCAAAACTGATATTTTATAAAATATATTTTAAATAATAAAAATAATAAATTTATTAATGCTTTAATAAAAATAGAGGATAAAAATTTTTATAAAAATTATGGAATTAATATTTTATCAAAATTTAGAGCAATAAAGGATAATATTTCTTGAAAAAGAATATCTGGAGCAAGTACTATTACAGAACAATATATTAAAAATAAGTATTTTACAAATTATAAAAGAACATATTTTCAAAAAATAAGAGAATCTATTTTGGCTTTATATTTTAGTAATAAATATTCTAAAAAAGAAATTTTAGAAAAGTATTTAAATACTATTTATTTATGAAATAATATATATTGAATAAAATGAGCTATTGAAGTTTATTTTCAAAAAGAAAAATTAGAAAATTTAACTGATGAAGAAATTATTATTTTAATTTCTTTAATTAATAATCCTTGAATTGAAAATTTGGAAGAAAAAAAATTTCAAAACTATTTTAATAAAATAAAAAGTAGATTAAATTTTAGATTTAAGAGAACTTATTTTTGAAAATTAAATTCTAAGAAAAATATAAATATTTTTCCATTTATTACAAATAATTATTTAAAATTTAAAAATAATAAAAAATATTTAGATTGATATAAAACAACAATAGACTCTGAATTACAAAATTATACAAAAAAATATATAGCTAAATCTTTAGAAAAATTATCTTGAAAAAATGTAACTAATGCAGCTGTTTTTGCAATTATTCCTAAAACTTGAGAAGTATTAATTTACCAATGAAGTAAAAATTTTAATGCCAAAGATATAGATTGAGAAGTAGATGTAATTCAGGCAAAAAGACAACCTTGAAGTACAGTAAAGCCTTTTTTATATTTACAAGCTTTAAATTTTTGATTTAATCCTGATGATTTATTAATTGATTTAACAAGTGAATATAATAGCTTTGTAAAATGAAAAACATATATTTCTGAAAATTATTCTCTAAAAACATATTGATTAATTAGATTTAAAAAAGCATTATGAAATTCTATGAATAATGCAACAGTTAGACTTGCTTTACATTTATGACTTGAAAAAGTTTACAATTTTTATAAAAAATATTGATTTGAATTTGATTATGATGCAGAACATTACTGATATTCATTAGTTTTATGAAATGCTGAAACTACTTTAGAAAAATTAGTCAGAAATTATGCTAAATTATTACCTACTAAAAAAGAAGATTATAATAAATTTTTACTTCAAGATATTTTATCTGATCCTGATAATAGAGATATTAGTTTTTGAGTAAATTCTATTTTAAATACAAGTATTTTTCAAGCAGTAAAAACTGGTACAAGTTCAAATTTTAGAGATAATTGGATAATTTCATATAATCCTAATTTTATTTTATGAGTTTGGGTTTGAAATAATGATAATTCTTCAATGATTTGAGTCACTTGAATTACTGGAGCTTGAAATATTTGGAATAATATTATAGAAAAAGCTATAGAATTGTGATATATTTATTCAACAGAGGAAAATAAGCCTTTAAATATTGAAGAACAAGAATATTGTTTAGATAAAAGTTGTTTTAGAAAAGAAATAATATATCATAAAAAATGAAAACAATATTATTCAAGAATAGTAAATAATTTTTTTTCTAAAAAAGATATTTTAGAAGATATTAGTGATTTTGAAAAAAAGAAATTAAAACAAATGTGAATTATTATTAATTAAATAAATAAAATAATATGAATAAAATAATATTAATTTTAACTTTTATATTTTGAAATTTATTGCATATTTATTTTATGTGATTAAATGATATTTTAAAAGTAGCAGATAGTTTTGCTTATTTACAGATGAGTAATTATTTTTTAGATTGAAATATAAAATGATTTTGAACATGATGGTTTGGTTTTTTATATTCAATACCTATAGCTTTTATAGATTTTTTTGTAAATAATAATTTTTTATCTGCTCAAATTGTAAATATAATATTACTTAATTTATCATGATTTTTATTATATCAAATAGCAAAAAAATACTTAGATAAAAAATATTTAATTATATTAATTTTTTTATTTTTTATTTCCCCTATTTTATTACATTTTAATATAGCTATTTTATCAGAAAATATATATATATCATTATTTTTAATAATAGTTTTATTATTTCAAAATTTTATAGCAAATCCTAAAATTAGTGATTGAATTATTTTTGCTTTTTTTATTGCTTTGATGTATTACACTAGATGAGAAGCTTTTATTTATTTAGGTTCAGTTGGTTTAATTAGTTTAATATTATTATTTAGAAAAAAAATTAATTTTAAGTTTTTTATGAGCTTTAATATTATTATAATTTTGTTTTTTTGAATTTTTATATTCCCATATATTTATTATATATATAGTTTTACTTGAGAATGGTGACTTTCAAATAAATGAAGTTCCAATCTTAGACAGGCTATTTTGAGATGAAAAGAAAAAATGGATGACCAAGGTTTTGAAAAAGCAGTTGCTGAATTAACTCCTTCTTCTAAATATTTAATTTCTGGATTTGCTGGAGGATTAGAATACAATAAACCAACAACTTGAATTACTTTACAAAGTTATATATTAGAAGATAAAGAAAGATTTTTAAATAATTATTTAACAAATCAAAAAAAACTATATTTAAATAATATTCCACATATAATTTTAGGTGATTGATGGAAATTATATTCTAATATAAATTCAAAGTTTTTTTATAAAAATAAAATATTTTTGGCTTTATTATTAACAGTTCTAGCTTTATTTGTATTATGAATTTTTAATTTATATAAAAAGAAAGAAAGAGATATTTTAATAATTTTATTTAGTTTTTTCTTTATAGCTTCAATATTTTTTACTTTATTTTTTACTTTAAATAGATATTTTATTATATTTATTCCACTATTTCTTTTAATTATTGTATATTGAATTCAAACAATAGATAAAAATTTAAGTTTTACTTGGACAGGTTTTTCTAAAAATAGTTTAAATTCAAATAAAATTTCTTGACATAAAATTTTAAAAATATTTTTAATTTTAAATTTGATATCTATTTATTCTTTAGGTTTATTCAGTTATTTTAATTCATATAAAAACAAAGATGCTTTTTATGAAATAAAAAAAGAAGCTTGAATATGGTTAAAGGAAAATACTACAACAAATAAGGATAATTTAAATATTTTGGAAAGATTCCCAATAGTGACATATTATACTAATACAAATCACAGATTTATAACTCCATATACAAGTTCTTTATTAGATTTATTAACTTATGCTAAATATAATAAAATAGATTATCTTATAGTAGATACTTTAGATTTTGCTAGATATAGGCCAGAATTATTATTTTTATTAGATGAAAAAAAGGATTTTAAATGATTAGAAAAAATAAAAGTTTTTACAAAAAAACTTAATTGAAAATTACAAAAAATTATTATTTATAAAATAAAATAAAAAACCTGTAAAAAAATACAGGTTTTTAAATTTTTATTAGGTTAAGGCTTATTTAACACTATTATTTATATATTTCATAAGGCTAGTTTTTGTATCATAATAATTTTTATCTTCAATGATAGTTGAATTGCTTCCATCTCTTTTGATTTATTTAATACTCTTTTATAATGATAAATGAATTTTTCTACTATATTATAATAACTCATTAATTTGTCTATATTATTTTCATTATTAATTAATAGTCTCACTTTTTTAATAGAATTAATTTTTATTGTAATCATATATAAAAGATTATTAAGAATTATATTATAAAAACATTATATCATAAAAAAATACTATTTTGCAAATTTTTTAACTTGTCAAATATTAAAAATCTTTTCTAATATTTTTTTTGTAATTTAAAATATTATTTATATAATAAACTTGAAAATAAATTTTTATAAAATAATAATAAAAAAATGATTGGATTAAGTGATAAAACAGCTCCAAATTTGGAAGTTTTAAATGAAACTTATAAAATAGATTGAGTAGATTTAACTTTTGAAAGTGGTAAATTAGCTCTTTTAATAAATGGTTCTGTAATGATTACAAATTGAGATAATATTTTATTAACTACTGCTTGAATTAAAACAAAAGGCCTAAATTTAAAAGCTGATTTTTTTCCTTTAGTAGTAGATTTTCAAGAAAAATTTTATGCTAGTTGAACTATTGGTGGAAATAGATTTTCTAAAAGAGAAGCTAGACCAAGTGAAGAAGCTACTCTTGCTTCAAGAATGATTGATAGACCAATCAGGCCAATGTTTCCAAAATGAATGATTAATGATACTCAAATTATTGCTTCAGTATTATCTTCTGACTGAATTACTGATTTAAGTTTTTGGGGAATAATTGGAGCATCTCTTTCATTACAAATGGCAGGAGCTCCTTTTGAAGAAACTGTTTCAGCTTGTAAAATTGCTTTGCAAGAAGATGGAAGTTATATTTTTTGTCCAAATAAAGAGCAAGAGAATTCTGCAAAATTAGTATTAATTACAGCAGGTACAAAAGATGCTATTACTATGGTAGAAGCAGGTGCAAAAGAAGTTTCTGATGAAGAAATGGTAAAAGCATTAGAATATTCTCACAATATTATTAAAGAAATTTGTGAAGCTCAAAATACTTATATTGAAAAATATAAAAATTTATATGGAGTTAGAAAAATTGAACCAACTTTTAATAAACCTGATGAAACTCTATATTCAGAAGTTAGAGATTTTTTAACTCTTGAAAAACTAGAATGCCTCTATAATAAATGAAAATATGAATTTCAAGAAGAATTAGATAATTTAGATGAAGTAATAAAAAGTTTTTTATTAGAAAAAAAATTAGTAGAAGAAGATGCAGAACTAGATTTTGTTTGAGCTCTTGTTTACAAAAGAGTAAAAGAAGTAATGAGAGAAAATATTTTAAAATCAGAAAAAAGATTAGATGGAAGAAAAATTGATGAAGTTAGACAAATAAGTTCAGAAGTAAGTTTATTACCAAGAACTCATTGATCTGCATTATTTCAAAGAGGTATGACTCAAGCACTTTCTATTGCTACTTTATGAGGTCCAGATGATGAGCAATTATCAGCAGGTATGATGGAAGAATCTACAAAAAGGTATATTCACCACTATAATTTCCCTCCTTATTCAGTTTGAGAAGTTAGAATGATGAGATGAGTTGGTAGAAGAGAAATTGGACACGGTGCTTTAGCTGAAAGAGCATTACTTCCAGTAATTCCAAGTGAAGCAGAATTCCCATATATTATGAGAGTAGTTTCAGAAATTACTACTTGTAATGGTTCAAGTTCAATGGCTTCAGTTTGTGGTTCAACTCTTTCTTTAATGAATGCTTGAGTTCCAATTAAAGCTCCAGTTTGAGGAGTTGCAATGTGAATGATTTATGATGAAATTTCTTGAAACTATAAGATATTATCAGATATTCAAGCTCAAGAAGATTTCTTATGAGATATGGATTTAAAAGTGACAAGAACAAAAACTGGTATCACAGCTTTACAAATGGATATGAAAGTTAAATGACTTTCTATGAAAATTTTTGAAGAAGCTTTTGCTCAAAGTAAAATAGCTGTAAACTCAATTTTAGATGATATGCTAAAGGCTCAACCAAAAGTTGCAGAAAATTTATCAAAATATGCACCACTTATTTTGACAATGCAAGTTCCAGTAGATAAAATATCTACAGTAATTGGTAAGTGAGGAGAAAATGTTCAAAGATTAGAAAAAGATTATGAACTAAGAATTTCTATTGCAGAAGATGGTTTAACAACAATTACAGCCAAATCTCAAGAAAACTGAGAAAAAGTTATAGCAGAAATAAAACAAATTTTATGGGTTCCAGAAGTAGGTTATAAAGCAACTTGAATAGTTAAAAAAATTATAGACTGAACAGGTGCAATAGTAGAATTTAAAGGTAAATCAGGAATGATTCATATTTCTAAATTATCTCCAGTTAGAGCTATGAAAGTAGAGGATTATGTAAAAGAATGAGAAAATGTAGAATTTGAAATTATTCAAGTGGATATTGCTAAATGAAGAATTGGATTAGCTAGAATTCCAAAGGAAGAAGAAGTTAAAAAATATGAAGAAGAAAAGAAAAAAAGAGATGAAGAATTTGCTAAAAGAAAAGCTGAAAGGGAGAAAGCTAGTGGGGAGAAGAAAGAGGTGAAATAAACTAAATTAATTTTTAGTTTATTTTTTATTTTAAATAATTATATATAGATATTTAAAATGGTTAAAATATTTGCTTTTAATTAATTTT
>CAZSQW010000032.1:3599-7952 GCA_964609055.1 uncultured Candidatus Peribacteria bacterium | reverse complement strand
TGATGAAAAAGTTTTTTTCAAGTATGAACTACTGGAGAATGATATAATTTTGCTGAAACTTTTTGAATAAATATTATTGAACCACATAGGTCTTTATGCTGATTAACTACAAAACAAGATTTTAAAGGATTATCTTGAAGTTCATTAAAATGTAATGTAGAATTATTAGATAACAATAAAAGTATTTACTCAGAATTTTGACCATTATTATTTACACATTTTTGAGTAAGCTGACCAATTATTTTCAACACAGGAAATGCTTTATGAGAATATTTAAATTCTATTTTGTTAACAAAGGGCTTTAGCTCTTTGAATGAACAAGAAAAAATAAAATATATTTTACAAAATATGTTTTTAAAAATAACTATATCTGAAGAAAATTCTACTAAAAAAATAACTAAATATTTCAAAGAAAATAATGTAGGGTTACCTCTTGTGGGTAACTTGGAAAATACTCTAGAAATAATTTCTGGATTACAAGATTGGAGAAGCTGGAAAGAAGCAAAAGCAACAGGATGATGAATAGATTTAGATGAATTAGATAAATTTATGCAAACTAAAAAAGTAGATAATTTATTTTTTATATGAGAAGTTTGTGATATAACTTGAAAAACTTGAGGTTTTAATCTTCAATGGGCTTGGAGTAGTGCATTTTGTTGTACTGAATATTTTAAGAAATAAATATTTATAAAAGCAAGTAAAAAAAGATAATTTTTACTTGCTTTTTTTGTATAAAATAGCTAAATAAAATATAATTAAATTAATAATTTAATAAAAAATAATAATGAAAAAAATTAAACCATTAGCAGATAGAGTTTTATTAAAAAGAATATCTGAAAATAAAAATAAAACTGATTCTTGAATTTATATACCAAAAACTGAAAAACAAGAAATTTCTTTTATTTATAAAATATTAGAAATTGGAGAAAAAGTCAAAACAGTGGAAATTTGAGAAACTGTACTTTGTGGACAATATTCAGGAGATGAAATAAAAATAGAGTGAGAAAATTACAAAATTGTAAGTGTAGATTATTTATTAGCTATAATTAAAAAATAAAATGGAAAATATAATAAATTGAGAAAAATCTAGAGAAAAAATATTTTCTTGAATGAAAAAAATTGCAAAAACTATTATTTGTACAATGGGACCAAAATGAAGAAATGTTATTTTAGATAAAATGAATGGGATTCCTTTAATTACAAATGATTGAGTGACAATTGCAAGAGAAATTGAACTTGAAGATAGATTTGAAAATATGGGAGCTGGACTTGTTAAAAATGCTGCTGAAAAAACTAACACTTTAGCTTGAGATTGAACTACAACAGCAACTTTATTAACTTATGCAATTGCAAAAGAAGGGCAAAAGTATTTAAAACAATGAGTAAATGCAGTTGAATTAAAAAATTGATTAAATAAAGTTGGTGTATTAGTAAATCAACAATTAGAAAAAAATTCTAAACAAATAAAAAGTTCTGAAGAAATTGAACAAGTGGCAACTATCTCAGCACAAGATAATGAAGTTTGAAAAATAATTGCTAAGGCTATGAAAAAAGTTGGGAATAATGGTGTTATTTCTATTGAAGAATGACAAACTTTTTGACTTGAAATTGATGTAACTCAAGGTATGGAATTTAATCAAGGTTATATTAGTCCTTATATGATTTCTGATTCTGAAAAAATGTTAAGTATTTTAAAAAATGTACCAATTTTAATTACTGATCAAAAAATTTCAACTACTAAAGAACTACTTCCAATTTTGGAAAAATTAATGACACAGTGAATAAAAGATTTAGTAATTTTAGCAGAAGATGTTGATTCAGAAGCATTACAAGCTATTATTTTAAATAAATTAAAATGAACTTTAAATATTCTTGCTATTAAAAATCCAGGTTTTGGAGAAGATAAAAAAGATTTATTAAAAGATATTTCTATTCTTACTTGATCAAATATAATAACTTCAGAATTATGAATGAAAATAGAAAATATTTTAATTTCTGATTTATGAAAAGCTAAAACTATAGTTTCTTCAAAAAATAAAACAACAATTATTTGATGAATTTGAGAAAAATCTGAAATAGAAAATAGAATTTGAGAAATAATTCAAGCAATAGATTTATCAGACTGAATTATGAGAGAAAAATTACAAGATAGATTAGCTAAACTAGATTGATGAGTTGCTGTAATAAAAGTTTGAGCTGCTTCAGAAATTGAAATGAAAGAAAAAAAGTTAAGAATAGAAGATGCATTAAATGCTACAAGAGCAGCAATAGAAGAATGAGTTGTAGCTGGTGGTTGAATTGCTTTACTTAGAATAATTAAGTCATTAGAATGAATTTCTTTTTGAAACCCTGATCAAGATTTGGCATTAAAAATTATAAAAAAAGTTTTAAAATATCCTTGCAAGCAAATAATTCAAAATGCAGGAAAAAATTCAGAAAAAATAATTTCTAAAATTTTAAATAATTCTAATATTAATTATTGATACAATGCAAATAATGATGAATTTATAGATATGATAGAATATTGAATTATTGATCCTAAAAAAGTTGAAAGAATAGCTTTAGAACAAGCAATTAGTTTATCTTGAATGTTTTTAACAACAGAAAGTGCAATTGCTATTCCAGTAAAAGATAATAATATTAAATTACCTGATTTAAGTAAAATGTGAATGATGTAAATAAAGTTTATTTATCCTTATTTAAAGAGAAAATAACATAAAAAAAAACTTTTTTTAAAAAAAGTATGCAAAATATTTGCATACTTTTTTTAATTATGTTAAAATTATTTTGTAAGTTAGTTAAAGAAGTTAAAAGCTTTAATTATACTTGCTCTTTAAAATATTTTTACTTCTATAGCAGGAGCTTATTTAAACCTAATAAGAATTCCGAAAAAACAATGTTTGAGACTTGAACTCTAAACACAAAAATAAAAACAAAAAAATGGATGAATAAATTATAGTTATGTCTTAGTTAATTTATAAAAAATTAATTAAGACATAACTATAATTAAAAAAATTCTCCAGCAAAAAAATGATAGAATAATATATTCTACAAATACAAAAACAAAAAAGAATGGTGAATAATCTTTTCAAAATTACCCAAATGCAGTAAAAATATAGAATATTAAATTATTCACAGATAAAATTAAGGTTAATTTTATCGAATCTATTCCCTTTATCCCTTGAACACTTAAAACAAATTATAATAGTTCAGGAAGTGATAACTGGAAACACAAAATGATGAGACCAATATTTACCAAAATATCCTCATCTTTTTTCTTGTGTATTTTTTTTTAAAAAGTATAATCAAATAGAAAATAATAAAAACTAAAACACTTTTTAAAAATGCTAACTACTAAACTGCTTTGAGAAAAAATAAAATCTTCTAATAATATTTTACTTATAAATCATATTAGAATGGATCCTGATGCTTTTTGAAGTTTATCAGCTTTTTATCAGATTCTTATAAAAATGTGAAAAAATGTAATTTCTTTAAATGATGAAACGCCTCCTAGTAATTTTAAATTTATGTTCAAAGAAAAAATATTTAAAACTGAATTAATAAAAAAAGATTTTGATTTAATAATTTCTTTTGATGCTGCTAGTTTAGAACAACTTTGAAATAGCTATATAAATAATAAAAATATTTTTGAAAAAACAGTTTTTTTTGTAATAGATCACCATCTTTCAAATCCTTGATTTTGAGATTATAATATTATAAAAACTGATTATTCTAGTACTTGTGAAATAGTTTATGAATTAATTGAAGAATTAGATTATTTACAATATATGGATAATCAAATAGCTACTTGTCTTTTTTCTTGAATAATTACTGATACAAATATTTTTTATAACCAAAATACAACAACAAACACTCATAGAGTTGCTGGAGAACTTATGAAACATTGAGCAGATTTTAGAGCACCTATATATGAATTTTATCAAAAAAAGAAATTTAAATCAACAAAACTTTGGTGAAAAATTTTATGTAAAATAAAACAAGTAAAAACCAAGAAAAAAACTTTTACTTACTGAATAGTTACACCAGAAATGTTTGAAAAAACTAATACAAATGATAATGATATTGCTGGATTAGTTAATGAATTTTTAGCAAATATTTCAGGAAGTGATATATGATTTTTATTATATCCAATAAAAAATTGAAAAAATAAAGCTAGTTTTAGAAGTAAGAAAATTGATGTTTCTGAACTTTGTCAAAAATTCTGATGATGAGGTCATAAACTAGCTGCCTGATTTTCAAGTGATTTAGATATTTATGAATTAGAAGAAAATATTTTAGAAGAATTAAAAAAAGTGTAAAAAATTATACTTTTTTATTATAGCTTTAAATTAT
>CAZSQW010000032.1:0-3499 GCA_964609055.1 uncultured Candidatus Peribacteria bacterium | reverse complement strand
ATATTAACTATATTTATTTATGTTATTTCATACAGCACATACTAATTTTCTGGAATATCTGGAAGTTATAAAAAATAAATCTCAAAATACAATTATTCAATATGATAGACATTTGAGTAAGTTTTATGAATATTTAGAAGATAAAAATCTTGATTCTAATAAATTTGAAGTAGAAAAAATAACTCTTGATTTAGCAGAATGATTTAGAACTTATTTATATAAAGTTGCTGAAAAATCTATTTCTATAAAAACTGCAAATGCTTATATGATAAGCCTTAGAGCATTTTTAAAATATTGTGAAAAAAAGTGAATAAAAAGCCTTTCCCCAACTGCAATAGATTTAATAAAAGCTGATCCTAGAATGGTGGAATATTTAACTTCAGAAGAATTGGAAAGATTGTTTTCTACCCCATCACAAGAAACAATTATTTGAACAAGAGATTTAGCAATTATGGAAATGATTTATTCAACTGGACTTAGAATATCAGAATTAACAAATTTAGATATTAAAAATGTAGACTTGAAAAGATTAGAATTTTGAGTAAGATGAAAGGGTAAAAAAGTAAGAGTAGTATATTTAACTAAAAAATCTGCTGAGTTAATAAATAATTATTTAGAAAAAAGATCAGATAATTTTGATGCACTTTTTATTAGACATAATATAAAAACTGAAAATCTACAAATAACTGATGAAGTTTATTGAGAAAAAATGAGATTATCTAGATTTTTTATAACAACAATGATTAAAAAATATGCACTAAAAGCATTTATTCTAAAAAATATTTCTGCTCATACTTTGAGACATAGTTTTGCTACTACTCTTCTTAGTAATTGAGCTTGAATAAGAGATGTCCAAGAAATGTTAGGTCATTCTAGTATAACTACAACACAAGTTTATACTCATGTGACAAATCCACAATTAAAATCAGCCCATAAAAAATTTATGAAATAAATATGCAAAAACAAGAAATAGAAAATATAAATAATCTGTGTAAAAAGAAAATTAATTGGAGAATTTTATGAGAAAATTTTGTTTTTTTTGATAAATGAGATTATTATAAAATGCCTAGTTTTATATGAAAACAGATTTTTTATAGAAAAAATGATAGCTATATTCAAGCTAAAAAGAATTTTGAATTAATTAAAAAATATTTTTGAAAAGTTATAAAAATAGCTGATACTGAAATTTCACAAAATACAGATTGACACTATATAATCAAACAAAAAGAAATAAAATGAAAAATCCTATCTAAAAAAGATTTAGCAGATAATTATCTACTTCTTTCACAATTTAAAAAATTAATTATAATAAATGAAATTTTTTGGAAGAAAGAGTGAGTTTATTTAGATTTATTATGAAGTGATTTTGCTTTAAAACCAAATAAAATTCATAATCTTATAACAGATTGAAAATATATTTATATATTTGATTTTGGTCTTTTTGAAAAAGAACCAAAGAATTATATTTTTAGACTATTTTCAAGAATAGCTACTAGAGTACAAATACTTGTAATTAAATGGTTTTGGGATAAATAAAACAATTCCTATCTGTAACTAAGGTACCGGTTCCTAGTTACTAAAATAAAATATTTGGAACCGGTACCAATTTTTAAAATAATGAAATTAATAATTTGACTTTGAAATCCTTGAAAAAAATATGAAAAAACAAGACATAATGTTTGATTTATATTTTTAGATAAATTAAAAACAGAAAATAATTTTTCTGATTTTAAACTTGAATCAAAATTTAAGTGAGAGATAAGTGAGTGAAGATTTGAATGAGAAAAAACTATTCTTTTAAAACCTCAAACTTTTATGAATTTAAGCTGAGAAAGTATTAGAAAAATAGTTGATTTTTATAAAATAGAAGATGAAAATATTATTGTTATTTTTGATGATAAAGATATGGAATTTTGAAAAGTAAGATTCAGAGAAACTGGTTCTGCTTGAGGACATAATTGAATAAAATCTATAATTTCTCATTTTGGAAAAGATTTTAAAAGAATTAAAATTTGAATATGATATGATACAAAATATGAAGTTTCTGATTGGGTTTTATGAAAATTTGATTCAGCAGATTTAGCAGATATTGATTGAGAAATTTATGAGAAAAGTTTAGAAATATTTAAAAAAAACATTTAATGACAAAAAAAGTATACATTATTTGAATTGGTTGAATTGGAATTTCAGCTATAGCTAGATACTATCTTCATATTTGATATGAAGTTTTTTGAAGTGATATGAGTAATTCTGATTTAATTGAAAAATTAATAGAAGAATGATGTAAAATAACTATAGCCCCCCCTAGCCCCCCTTTGGAGGGTGGAATAGAAAAAATAGTTTATACAGAAGCTGTTCCTAAAAATAATCCTGAATTGTTAAAAGCTAAAGAATTATGAATTCAAATTCAAACTTATCCAGAGGCTTTGGCTGAAATTGCTAATAATAAAAAACTAATAGCAATAGCTTGAACTCATTGAAAATCTACTACTACTTCCCTAACTAGCCTAGTTTTAAAAAATAGTGAGGATTCTGTAAATACAATTGTTGGTACAATTTTAAAAGAATTTTGAAATAAAAATACTTATTTTTCTAATAGTGAATATTTTGTAATAGAATCTTGTGAATATAAAAGAAGTTTCTTAAAATATAAGCCAACAGTTGCTGTAATTATAAATATAGAAATTGATCACCTAGATTATTACAAAGATTTGGACGATTATATTTCAGCTTATAGAGAATTTATAGAAAATGTTAGACCTTGAGGTTTTGTAATCCTAAATTGAGAAGATAGAAATTGTAAAAAATTATTAAATTTAAGATCTGATATTAATTATATAGAAATTTATAATGATTATTTTTTAACTTCTTGAGAAAAAAATCTTTTTCCAGAAATAAATATGCAAGTTCCTTGAGAACATATATTATTTGATGCAAAAATAGCCTATACAATATGAATTATGGCTTGAATACAAGAATATAATATATTAGATGCTTTAGAAGATTATAGGTGAGTTTGGAGAAGAATGGAGATAATTTGAAAAACTGAAAATTGAAATACTCTTATGAGTGATTATGGTCATCATCCAACAGAGATTAAATTAACTTTAAAAGCTCTTAAAGAAAAACAAAATCAACAAGGTGGCTTTAGCCCCTTGCTTACTATTTTTCAACCACATCAATATAATAGAACTTTGGAATTATTAGAAGATTTTAAAACTTGTTTTACTGATACTGATGAATTAATTGTTCCAAATATTTATGAATCAAGAGATAGTAAAGAAGATAAAGCCAAAATTAATTCTAAAATTTTTATAGAAGAAATAAATCACCCAAATAAAATTGATTGAGAAAATTTTGAAAATACTTTAGATTTAATTAAAAAATGGGATAAACAAAATAATTTTTGAATTATTTTGTTAATGGGAGCTTGAGATATAGATAATTTGAGAAACAAAATAAAAACTAGCTAAAGCTAGTTTTTATTTTGTTTCTTTTT
>CAZSQW010000031.1:1349-8019 GCA_964609055.1 uncultured Candidatus Peribacteria bacterium | reverse complement strand
AAAATCCCAAAAATATGATATAATTTGTCCTTGTGAATTTTGTGAAGAAAAATCAATTTCTTGATTAACAAGAGCTTCACTCATACTTATTTCAATATCTATCTCTTGTGGTTTTGGTAATAATACTAATTTTTTAACTAAATGATATTTACTACCATCAGTAGTAACAACAGTTAGTTTTACATCATATTCTCAAGGTAATGAATATTTATGTCAAGAATTAATTGAACCTCTGACATCTAAAGGACTTCAATTACCATAATCAAAAATAAATTTTTCAATATTTTTTCATTTTATTTTTGTTAAAGATGCATCAAATTTAACAAAAGTAGGAACATATCTACTTTTAGGTTCAATTTTTAATTTTAAAATTGCATCTTTTTTTATTGAATTAATGTAAAATCTTTCTGTAATATTAATAATATCATCTTTTAATATTCTATGAGTAAATGTATATTTAGCAGAAATAATTTTATTTCATTCAACATCAATAGGTAATTCTAAAATTTTTAATACTTTATCTATAGATCAATCATCATCTAAATCCCATTCAACTTTATTCAAAATATAATGATTATTATCTGTTTTTACTTTTCTAGCATCTATTTTTAAGGTTGTAGGAATAGCTAATTCATCTATTATATATTCATTATTAATTTTATCATATTTAAAATCTTCAAATAATTCTCAAGTATCATATATTGATACATAATTTTTTAATTTTAATCTTTTAGGAATATCAATTATAGTTTTTAAAAGCTTAATTTTTCAAGATGAATCTTTAAGTTCTACTATAACTAATTGTTTTCAATGTTTTTCAAAATCAAAAATAATTTTAGATGATTCTTCTGGATTATTTATTCAACTTTCTTTTTTAATTATTTTATCTCAAATTTTCCAAATAAATGTTTCTACAAATCAATCACCAAAAGCAGTATCAGGATTTTTCACAAATAAAGTATATCTTAAATCTTCAAGAGGATTTTGAAGAAAATTAATTTCTCATTTTATTGAAGATTTTTGCTGTTTTTTAATTATAAATATTTTTTCTATTTTTTTTACTTCTTTTCAATCTCTTTTTATACCAATTCAAACCATTATATCTTCTGTAATAGATACTCCAGGATAAAATTCATAACCTACATGTATAGGTTTTATATTTCCTTTTTTTCCTTTTTCTATGAAAAACCACTCTATTTCTCAATATTTTTTTAAACTATTAGCATTAAATTTAACAGTTTTAGTTCATAAATTATCTATTTTTTCTACAATATCCACTATGCTAGTTATTTCTACAGAAGGAATATTTTCTATAATTTTAGTTTCTTTTTTTCATTTAGAATTTATTCAACTAATACTTACTAAAACATCATATGTTCCTACTGAATTAAATTCTTTAATAAAAGTAGGAATTGTTTTAGAGCTTTCTTCTTCTCAACCAAATGACCAAATATATTTTTCAATATCAAATCATTTTGATTTTTGTTCATATTCCCATCAACTTAAATCAAATTTTAAAATAACTGGACCAATTAATGATTTTGTATTTTTAATTAAAGTTTCTTCTTTTGAGAAATTACCACTTATTACTTTAGAATTATCATATATTAAAACATTTCATTGAGATAACATTTGCCAATTAGGTAAATTTGATATTTTTTTATGAATAGACATCCAAGCTGTTGCTGTAGATAAAGTTAGTAAAAGTAAAACTATAGAAAATATTATATAAGCTATTTTTTTAGATTTATATATTTTTTTAGTTAGCATAGCTTTAAAAGAATACATAGACAAAAATATTGTTTCTATAAAAACTAATGTTGCAAAAACAAATGTAACCACTGTGGAAATAAAAGAATTAATTTCATTAGGATTAATTCATAATCATATAAAAAATTGAACATCTTCTGGAGTCTTAGCACTAGCAACTATAAAACCTATAAAGGCTCCTCATATAATCAAAATTATTATAGAAATAATTCCTAAAAATCATAATAACTTTCAAATAGAAATATTTTCTTTTACTTTTTTTTCTACTTTTTTTTCTAATTTAGTCATTTTTAAAATAATTTTTTCTCAAAAAGGTGAACTAGTAGTTTTTGAAATAATTCTATATTTTGAATCTTTTATTTGTATCTCACCATTTCATTCTTGAGATATTTTTACCTCTTCAACTTTCATTTTAGTTAAAGATTTAATTTTTAATAAAATTTGAGTATAAATAGGAAATTTAATATATTTAATTTCTTTTTCAAGTTTACCTTTTCTAAAAATAATTTTTATATCATTATCTCTTGGTTCAAAAAGAAAAATATCTGAATCATTTTTTAACATAATATCAAAAATATTTTGCAAAGAATTTATATTAATATCAATCAAACTTTTTTCTATAATTTTTTCTTCTTTTTTATTTTGTTCATCTAATTTATTTTGATAAATAGTTTCTGAAATATCTCATACAATTGCTTCTTTTTCTTTTTGTTTTTCTTTTTTTAGTTCTATATCTATTTCTTTTTTTATATTATTTTCTATAATATCCTCTTCTACAAAATTTTTATTAATATCTGATAAAGTTTCTACAATAGTTTCTTTTTCTAATTTTTTATTTACTCAAAAAGATTGTTCAACTTTTTCAAGTTCAACTTTTATTTCTTTTTGAGTACTTTTTTTAGACACCTTATTATTATCATCTAAATCTAAATTTAATTTTGATGGATCAAACATATATATTTAATTAATTAATATTTCTCTATAATATTAAAATACTACAAAATACTAAAAAACTAAAATAATAATAAACTATTTTATAAAAAATATCATTGACAAAAAAAAATATAATTTTTAAATTATATTTTTTAAAATATTCTTTTATACTGTTGTAATCATTGGTATAATCATTGGTTCTCTATCTAGCCTATAAAACATATATTTTTCTAAATCTGTTTTTATTATTTTCAATAGTTCTTTTTCTTCAATATCTGGAATATCTTTTATAGTATTTTCATAAATTCTTTTAGTTTTTTTCAAAATATCTCTATGAACTTCTCTCACTTCATCTACATAAACTAATCATCTAGTTTCTAATCTAATATGTCCCATTATAGCTCTTGTTTTTTTATCAGCTTTGTAATTAATTACAATAACTCAAGATTCTTTCATTTTTAATCTAGCAGTAATAACATGAGAACCTGCTATTCACATACTATTTCAATCAATAATAATTTCTTGTAAAGGAACTTTTATTTTTGATCTGAAAACTTTTCCTTCTGGAGTAAAATCAATAATATTACCATTTTCAAGTGATAAAATATTTTCTTCTTTTATTCATTCTTCTCTTGCTGTTTGACAATGAAGAGTTCTAAAATACAAATCTCCAAAAATAGGACTAAAGTATTTTGGTCTAACTAAATTAATCATTTCTCTTTGTTCTTCAACAAAAGCATGACCTCAAGTATGAACATCTAAAGTATCTTTTGTAATTACTTTTGCACCTAATTTAATAAGCTTATTAATTACAGATGAAACTGAACCATCATTACCTGGAACAACTGATGATGAAAATACAACTGTATCACCTGAAACTATTTCAATAGAGTTATGTAAACCTCCTGCCATTCTTGTTAAAGCTGAAAATTCTTCTCCTTGACTACCAGTAGTAATAATAATTTGTTTATTTACTGGAACACCTTCTGTGTTTTTATTAGTCATTTTTCTCATTGTATCTTTTTTCATTTTGATATAACCAAGTTCTTTAGCTATTGCTACATTTTCAATCATTGATCTACCTGAAAGAAAAATTATTTTATCATATTTTTCAGCAATTTTAATTAATTGTTGAACTCTTGAAATCCAAGAAGAAAAAGCTGCAATAATTAATCTTCCAGAGTTATGTTCTGAAACTATTTTATCTAATGTTTCTCAAACTCATTTTTCACTTTTAGAATACCCTTTTCTAACAGATGCTGTAGAATCCGATAAAAGCATTGTCACTCATCTATCTCCAAATCTTTTAAATCTATCAAGATCAGCAGGAGCATCAATTTCAGGAGTATGATCTATTTTAAAATCTCATGTATGAAAAATTTTAGCTCCACCTTCACTTTCAATAAATAATCCTGCACAATCTGGAATAGAATGATTGATTGAAAAATATTCAACTTCAAAACCACCTAATTTAATTTTTTCTTCTTTAGAAGCATCAACTTCTATAAATGTACATTTATTTAAAACACCTGCTTCTTCTAAACCTTTTTTTATAAGTCCAATAGTTAATCTTGTACCATAAAGAGTTGGAAAATCCAATGCTGGAACAATATGTTTTAAAGCACCAATATGATCAAGATGAGCATGAGTTATTAAAAAACCTTTAATTTGTTTTGTATATTTTGTAAGAAATGAAACATCTGGAATAGAATAATCAACTCCTGGTAATGTTTCATCAGTAAACATTACACCACAATCAACCAAAATTATATCATCTCAATATTGAAACATTCACATATTTTTAGCTCCAATTTCATTATTTCAACCAATTGGAATATATCTAGTATGTTTATCTCTTAAAGAAGGTAGATAAAATTTAGTTTGTGGAAATTTTGAAACAAATTTTTCTCTATTATTAAATTTAGATGTTTTTGAATTATTATTATATAATCTATTTGATTTTGTTTTTGTGTCAGAAGAACTATATTTTTTTATTTTATCTTCTATTCTTTTTTCTAAATCTGTTTTATTATTATCTGTATTAGGGCTTTTTTTAGCCTGCATACCATCAAGTTCATCATCAAGCTTATCTAAAAAATCTTGCATTTTTTTTTTATTATGAATTATTTTTACAATTATATAAAGAACTTAAAGAATATTTTCTTTAGTTTTACTTTATTTTTATTTCAATGATTATTTCAAATTGAAAATTTTTAACTTTTCCTTTACTATTTAAGTACAAGAAAAAATATTATTATAATAATATTAATATTTTTTTCTGAACTAAAATTATTTAATTAGCAGAATTATATTGATTTTTTAAATATTGCAAAAAGTTTTTTCTAGAAAAATTTATTTTTGTAATATCCCAATAATAATTTTTAACTTTATTTCATTCTGAAAAATCTGTATTTTTAAAAATTTCTGATTTAAATAATAATAAATTAAAATATATATATTTTTTTCTTAAAATATCACTATTAATAGATTTTTCTAAAAAATCCTTATTATGTAAAATATAATAAGTTAAACTTTCTGCAAAATCTTCATATTTATTAGTCATAGAATACCCAGAAACAAAATCTTTTTGAGATAAACCTGCTTTGATTTCTTTTGTAGAATTCCAAGATATATTATAAAAACCATTTGAAACATCTGTTTCTTTTCATCTTTTTAAACTATATATATCTATATAATGTGCAAATTCATGAATAAAAATAGCTATAATTTCATCTTTTTCCATTTTTTGAGGTGAAAAAATTTGTACTTGTTTATTTTTCATTTTTCATCTAACATCTATCATTTCTTCAAAAAAGACAATATCTATTTGTTCTAAAAAATTATAAAAAATATCATTTTTTATAATACTACCAATTTCTTTTTCATTCTGAATTTGACTATTTTTAAAATTTTCTGGTATATATTTAAAATTGATTTGTCATTTTTGATTAATTATTTTTGTTGTTTCTCATCATTCTTTTGGCTTTTCTCTACTTTTTGCTATAATAATCTTTTTAGCTACTTCAATGTAATTTGTATTTTCCTTTTTTTCTTCACCAGAAAAAAGACTTTTTTCTATATGTTTTTCTTCATTATAATTTTTAATTTCTTTAGAATTTAAAAATAAATCTCAAAAAAAGAATACTGATACAAAAAAAAGTATTAATAATATAAAAATAATTATGTTAGTTGTTTTTTTCATTTTATCCTCAAATAGTATATACAAGTTTAACCACAACTGAAATAATAAAACCTGCTGAAACAACAGCTAATAATCAAATAATTCACCATTTAACAACATCTTTTCATTTTTTGATTTTTTCTTCTTCTCATAAAGAAAATACCATCATAAAAGAACCTAGTGCTATTGCAAAAATAGTACCCAAAGCTAAAAATGTAGCTATTTTTGTAGTCCAATTTATTAATATTTCTTTAAATCATTCATCTATATTTAAATTTGTAGTAGATTTAGCTTCAACTAAATCAGAATCTTGAAGACAATTAGTTAATGCACTAGTAATATCTAAATTTCAACTATAACTGCAACCAATAGCATTAACATTTATAGAAAAGTAATTTATACTAAAAAAACTAAAAAAAATTAATGAGAATATTATTAGTGTTTTTTTAAATATTTTTAAAATATTAGTTTTATTTCACATTTTATTATTTTTTTAAAAATTAATTTCTGAAACCATTTTAACTAAAATCCATGATATACCAACAATAAAAATACCTATAATTACATGAATTAAACTCATAAATGCCTTTTTTAATTCCTCAGGGTTTCAATCAGCTTTTATTAATAAAAATCCTATATATATAAAAGCTCAAATAGCAATAACTGCTAAAAGTGAAAAAATAGATTCATTTATAAAATTCAAAATATTATTCAATAATTTTGTTCAGTCTTCTGCTTTAGTATCAACTGTTCCAGAAATACTTTCTATTTCTGGAATAATACTAT
>CAZSQW010000031.1:0-1249 GCA_964609055.1 uncultured Candidatus Peribacteria bacterium | reverse complement strand
ATATTAATATTAATCTGTACTATAGTTGTCACTATATAATAAGAAGCTACTGAAAGAAATACTCCAACTAAAGACCATATAATCCAAGTTTTTGCTTTTTTTGTTTTTTCTTCTTCTCAACCAGAAAGCATATACATTATTCAAGAAATCATCAAGGCAATTACAGCTAAAACAGAAATATATTTTATCATTTCTGTAATAATATTAACTGAAATTTTCTCAATAATATCTTCATTATTTCAATCAGCATCACATCAAGGTAATCCTGCACAATTAATTTCTGGAGAAGCAAATATATTTGAAATATTTATAGATAATACAGCAACACAGCTATAAAAAAATATTTTTATCATTTTTATTAATATAAGAAATAAGATACTAATTGGATAATTATACCTGAACTAAGAGCTATAATTAAGGAAATAATTCAATACATAAACATTGCTTTTCATTTAGTTAAAATTGATTCTTGTCCAACATGAAATATCATCATACCTCAACCAATAGTCATAACTAATAATGACAATACACCAAAAGCAACAATAAGATTTTTTATAATTACAGATAATATTGCATTAGCTGAATGTTTTGTATCTCACTTTCATTCTCTAGCTATTTCTAATACTTTTCATCATCCTGGAGAAAAATCCATTACATCAATTGTAAATTGTGGACAATTTATTTTTTGGCTTCATTCAGATTCCTGTTCACTACATCTTTCTCTCAAACTTCCAGTTTCTGAAAATACATTATTTATTGATAAAGAAATGAGAATTATAAATATTATTAATAATTTTTTAATCATTATGTTTTAGTATTAATTTTTAATTAAAATTATTTTAACATATTTTTAGATATAAGCAAAAAAAATAACTAAAAAATTAGTTTTTTTAGTTATTTTATAATAATTAGAAATATACTTTAGTATTTAATTCTCTATAATGACTTCTTATAATAGCTTGTTCTCTAACTTTTCTTTTACTTGGTTTTTTAACTGCATATCTAGAACCTCTTATTTTAGTAGCTAATCTAGATTGAAAAAACATTTTTTTATATCTAAGAACTAATTTTTCATTAGTTTCTCAATCATTTTTTACTGCATATATCATATTATTTAATAGTTTATTTTTAAAAGTAAAATGAGTATATTAATAAAGTTATATTTGTCAAAAAGAAATTATTGTATTTTGATAACAAGTAAAATACATATTGTGATGTTTTGGAAAAAACTAATGTGGTTTTGGAGTAA
>CAZSQW010000030.1:0-8073 GCA_964609055.1 uncultured Candidatus Peribacteria bacterium | reverse complement strand
AAGTAAAATAAATATTATATGAGAATATTAGTTTGATTATCTGGTTGAGTAGATTCAGCAGTTACAGCTTATCTTTTAAAAAAAGAAGGGTATGATGTAACAGCTGGTTTTATGATAAATTATTTAGATGAAAATAATCCAAATTGTCCTACTAGAGAAGATATAAAAGTAGCAAAAGAAGTAGCTCAATATTTAGAAATTCCTTTTTTTACTTTTGATTATAGAGATGAATATGAACAAAAAGTTTTAGATTATATGTATGAATGATACAGAAAATGAATTACTCCAAATCCTGATATTATGTGTAATAGTGAAGTAAAATTTAAGGTTTTTCAAGATGAGGCTATGGAATTAGGTTTTGATAAAATAGCAACAGGACATTATGCTAGAATAAAAAAGTGAAAATTATTAAAATGAGTAGATGAAAATAAAGACCAAAGTTATTTTTTAGCTGGATTAAATCAAGAACAATTATCAAAAGCACTTTTTCCAATTGGTGAATTAGAAAAAACAGAAGTAAGGAAAATTGCTAGGGAAGCAGGACTTCCAAATGCAGAAAGAAAAGATTCTCAATGAATTTGTTTTGTATGAAAAGTAAATATGGTAGAATTTTTAGAAAAAAAAATAAAACCTAAAAAATGAATAATAAAAGATACTTCAGGAAAAATTTTATGAGAACATAAATGAGTTTTTTATTATACAATTGGTCAAAGAAAATGACTAGATATTTGAGGTCAAAGTGAAGCAATATTTGTAGTAAAAAAAGATCTTGAAAAAAATGAAATTATAGTTTGAACTTCAGCTGATTTAGAATTATATTCTGATAACTTAGTTATGAAAAATATAAATATATTGTCAACAGAGGGCTTTAGCCCTTTGAATAGTTGGCAATGATGAAAGGCAAAATGTAAAATTAGGTATAGGCAAGCAGATCAAGATTGTGAGGTTATAAAATTAGAAGAAGATAGTTATAAAGTTAAATTTAAAGAAAAACAAAGAGCAATAGCTCAGTGACAAATTTGTGCTGTATATTTAGAAGAGGAATTGATTATGAGTTGAATTATAAATTAAAAAAATAAAAAATGAAAAAAATACTAACAGGTATAAAACCAACAGGGAATGGAATGCATATGTGAAATTATTTTGGTGCATTAAAACCTCTTTTTGATATGGCTAAAATAAAATGAAATGATATTTATGTATTTTTACCAGATTTTCATTCATTAACATCTGTTCATAATGGAGAAATATTAAGAAATAATAGAAAAAGATTATTAAAAGAATTTTTTGCATTAATACCAGAAAATACAAATATTACAGTTTTTGAACAGTCAAAAATTAATAATCTAAATAATATTAATTGGATACTAAATAGTGTAACTCCTTATTCTATGATGCTTAGAGCTCATAGCTTTAAAGATTCTCAAAATAAAAAATCAATAATAAATATGGCTGTTTTTAATTATCCAATATTAATGACAGCTGATATTATTGGTTATGATTTTGATATTGTTCCAGTTGGAAAAGACCAAAAACAACATATAGAATTTGCTAGAGATATAGCAGAAAATTTTAATAAAACTTATAATTGTGATATTTTTAAACTTCCAGAAGCTAAAATAGATGAGGAGTTAATGACAATTCCTGGAACAGATGGTAGAAAAATGTCTAAATCTTATGATAATTTTATTTGAATTTTTGATTCTCCAAAAGTTATTAAGAAAAAAATAATGTCTATTGTGACAGGTAGTGAAACATTAGAAGAAATAAAAAATCCAGAAAAATGTAATGTTTTTTCATTAATTAAATTATTTGCAACAGAAGAAAAACAAAAAGAAATAGCTGAAAAATATAGAGCTTGAAATTATTGATATGGTCATGCTAAAATAGAATTATTAAATTTAGTTTTAGAATATTTTAAAGAAGCTAGAGAAAAATATGAAAATTTTGAGGCAAATTTTAATTTTATAGAAAAAAAATTAGAAGAATGAAACTCTAAAATGAATAAAATTTGTGATGAAAAATATGAAAAATTATTAAAAATAATTTGATTAAAATAAAAAACTTAAATTTAATAATTTAAGTTTTTTATTTTGTTTTCATTGTCCACACTCAATCCCACTTTTTTTCTGGAGGATTTTTTATAAATTCTTCACATCTTGAAATATAAGTTTTACTTGGATTATCTCATAAGTTAGATAATTGAATAAATAATTCTAATGCTTTTTTAAAATCTTTATTTATATATAATTTAATTGCTTTTTCAAAATTTGTAATAATATTATTTTTCAAATCACTTATTTCTCATTTAAAAGAAATTAATTCATAAATTTTAATTGGAATATTTTTTCATTTTACTCTTATTTGATCTAGGTATCTAAAATCAAAATTTTCTTTTTGTTCTTCAAAAACTGTTTGTGAAACACATAAATAAGTTCAGTATTTTTTATTTACTTCTTCTAATCTTGAAGCTAGATTTACAGAATCTCAAAGAGCTGTAAATTCCATTTTTCTACCAGTTGCTCAAATATTTCAAATAATTGCTTCTCCTGTATTTATTCACATTCTTATTTTTAATTCTTCTCAAAACCTTTCTTTCCAATCTTGATTTAGTATTTTTAATTTTTGTTGTTGTAAAAGTGCAGATTTACAGTTATCATAAGTTGAACTATTTTTATATCCAAAAACTCACCATAAAGCCATAATTGCATCTCATTCATATTTATCAATAAAACCTCTTTCATCCATTATAATATTACTCATTGCTCATAAATATTCTCTCAAAAATATTACAAGCTCTTCTGGATTCATTTTTTCTGAAATACTTGTAAAACCTTCAATATCAGAAAAGAAGATTGAAATATTTTTTCTTTCTCAATCTAGTTTTACTTTTCATTCTCCAGATAAAATTTCTTGAGCAATATCTTTAGAAACATACTGACTTAATGCTTTATTTAAAAGAGTTTTATTTTTATCTTCCAAATATGATTTCAAAATATTTGAAACTGTTAGAGATAATATTAATGCAAAAATAAATTGTGCAGGGAAATTAATTACAAACTGTAATGGATAAACTATAATAAATAATGTAAGAAGAAATATGGAAACTATTGATAAATTACTTATTAATAATTTTTTTCCTCTTGTTAAAATATTAAAATATACAGATAAAATTATTAATGAAAATAATAGTAAATATTCTAAAATTTTGTTAAAATATATTTTAGGATTTTTAGTTAAGATTGTATTTATTAATTCTGCGTGAGTAAAAACACCAAATTTTTGTCATTCAGGAGAAAAGAAAATATCCTTTATTCCATCAGCTGTTGCTCAAATTAATATAATTTTATCTTTGAAATATTTTTTATCAAAATTATTATTATATATATCTCAAAAAGAAATAGTATAAAAACTAGTAGCAGATTGTTTATTATTAAAATTAATATTTATTTCATTTGCTCAAGCTTTAAAGGCTTTTATTGTGGGTGTAAAATAAAAGTTTTTTTCATCTTCTTTATTAAAAGTAAGTAATTTTTTTTCTCAATAAATTTTATAAAAATATGATCTTAATACTTGAATTCAAAAATGATAAAATGTTCAATTTGTATATTTTTCAGAAATATTTATAGAATATGATTTTTTATTATTATGATATTTAGGATGAAAATATCAATAATTTAAAGCTCCTTCTGTAAAAATTTCTAAAGGTCTTTGAAAAATTTTATTATTATTTTTAAATATAGTACTTCATCATAAAACAATATTTCAAGCATTTTTTATTGCTTTAGCAAATTTTAAATCAGTTTCACTATCAGTTATATCTGCAAAAATTATATCAAATCAAATAACTGAAACTCATGCATAATTTAAATTTTCTATTACATTAATATATTTATCTCTGGAAAATGGAAATCTTCATAGATTTTTATCTCAAACTGTTTTTTCATCAATAGCTACAATTATAATATCTTTAGATATTTTTATATTTTTTGAAACAAAATTAGAATATAATGTGTCAGAAAGAGTTTTATCTATATTTATTAATAAAAGAGAAAAAATATAAATAATGAAAAAAACAATACTTCATACAGTAAAAGTAAGATAAATGTTATTTTTTAAAAGTATTTTCAACATAGTAAATTTATATTATTATAATTCAAAATTCAAATTTTTAAGTTTATTTATAGCATCATTTCTAAGACTTTCAGCTTTATCTTTAATTGGATTTACATCAATATTTTTTATATTAAATTCAGGTATATTGAAATCTGAAATAATATTTTTAATATCATTAGATAAATTATCTAAAATATCTTTATTTTTTCAAATTGTAGATAAACTACTTTTAATAGAATCAGTATTTTGATAATCAATAGCATCCTTTAAATCAAAAACACTATATTTTAATAAATTTTCTTTATCAGAATTACTTGCTTTAGTAATTAATTCTTTTCTAATTTTGTTTTTAACTTCAAATAATTTATTATCTTTAGGAGAAATAAAGTTTAATTTTTGATATTGATACAATAATTCTTTATAAGATTTATTATCAGTGATAACTTTTTCAATATTTTCTAAATCTATTTTTTTAGAAATATCTTTTTTTAAATTATTTAAAAATGTTTTATCAAGTTGAGAATTAAGTTGTTGCCAAGTTTTATCTTTTATATTTTTAATAAATTCTTCAATTTCTATAAATGAAAAATTAGAAATACTAAAAGCCTTATTTTCTGAAATCATTTCTTGATTATTTCATTTTTGAACTTTTACTTCATGATTAGCTACATATATATAATCTTTAACCAAATTAACATCAAAAATAGTTCACCTAACAGAAGCTTGAATATCTTCAAAATTTTGTTTAAAATATGATTCATCTCATAAAAAACTTACTACATTAGACCAAGTTTTTCATTTAGTTAATTTAAATTGTAAATTAATTTTAGATAAATCATTAACTACATTAAGTTCTTGAATTTCTATTTTTCATTTTTCTCAAAGTCTAGTAATACTTCAGTCTCACCATTCAATTACACAAGCAGATTTTTTTTCTGAAATAATAATATCTCATACTTTTAATTCTAATCTTTGTTCTTTCTTAAGATGATAATCATTAATTTTTACATCTCATTTAATAAGAACAATATAAGATTTTGTATCAATTTTTGGTTTAGAAAAAACAGAAAAACTTATAATTCAAATTATTATTATTATCAGTATAATAATAAGTTTGTTTTTATTTTTTCTTTTTATTAAATTTTTCATATAATAGTTATAAATAATATTATATTAACTATATCATAAAAAAATAAAAAATTCAATAATATGAATAAAAGACAGTATACATTTCTGTGATTAATGATTATTTTACTATATCTTAGTTTTAAAATAATACATTTTGAGTACAATAAATATATTATTTCAAAATATATTTCTAATCAAATGTTAGTAATAAAAGAAATACAAGATTATTTAAAATCAGGAAATAAAACAATAAAATATATTGAAACTAATGCTTTTAAAAATAAAGTTTTAAAAGAATCATGAAAGCAAATGAAATGAGAAAATGTTATAGTTTTAACTTCACAAAAAAAATATATAAAATTTTCTTGAAAAGAAATAAATATATATAAAAAAACACCAAAAGAAATTATCCAAACAAATATAACTAAATGAATGACAAATAGTCAAAAATGGATATATTTTTTGTTAAATAAAGATATTAGATAAACTATGAAATTACTTCTTTATTACTTTTTTATTATTTTTTTTTCTTAATAATCAAATTATTCAAAATAAAATAAATATAAATAATAAAATTCAAATTATTAAAAATATAAAATAATAATTATATCAAATATATTTTCTTGTATATTCTATATTAAACTCTTGTGCTGAAGGAAATGATACTTCTTTTCACTCTCTATCTAAATATGATAAATCAAATTTAGCAATTATTTTTTTATTTTGTTTATCAAAACACATTCTTTCCCAAGGCATTAATCTAAATTCTTTTTTTAATTCTTTATCAGTATAAAATTCTCAAGGATTTTTGTATTTAATTATTTCTTTTCATAATTCTTGAGAATATTCTTTATATGGAAAACCTTCCCATTCTGGATTAAATATTCTTTTTGTTCAGGGTAAAATATTTCAATTATTATCATTAACAGGAATATAATCTACTATTTTTTCTCAAATTATGGCTCATTTTTTATTTACAATAATTTTTTTTCAGATTTGTTTTATTTGATTTCAATCTTCATCAAATAATTTTATTTCTCAAGTAGTTTTAATATGAGTATTTCATTTATTTTTTACTGGAATACTAAATCATATATTAAATTTATTTTCTTCATTATTTTCTCACTTTTTGTTATCATCTAAAGTAATATTTTCTTTTTCTTCTTTTAAAGTAGCTATTTTTATAATATTTTCTGATTCATCAAAACATTTTCAATCATTTCTACTATTAGTAAAATCCAGTAAACAATTATCTTTTTTAACTATATTTGTATTGTTTCAATTTCATACTAAATTATAATCTTTTTTTGATATTGAACTATATCATCAATTATTTGTACTATTTGGTAAATAATTACTTAAATTACTATTTCAACCAGAAATTGTAATATTATTACTATCTATAACTACATCTGTAATAATTTCTCATTCAACTTTTAACAAAATAATTATTCAATAATCTACATTTATTCAAACAGCAGCTCAATCTAAAGAACTACTTTCAGAGTTATTATTTTTAAAAAATACTGCTCCATAATGTCATCCTGGTGTTGCATTAGCTGGAATATCTATTGTAAAAGTAATATCTTTTTTAGAATTTGCTGGTATTGTAAATCAGCTAGAACTTAAACTTATCCAACTAGATAATTGCTGATCTGGGTGGACTAGTTCACTATATCTAAGAAAAGTTGGGCTTCAATCAGTTCAGGATGCTATAAAATCTGATTTTCATGTTTTTATCGCTATGTCTGTATTTCAACGGTTATGTAGAGTTGCAATTTTAGTAACAGTAGTTCCTGGATCAGACTCTATTTCATATTTTATTGGAGAAACAGTTAAATTAATTGCAGCAAAAGATATATTTATTCCAAATATAGTAAATAATACCAATAATTTTATAAGTAATTTCATTTTAAAGTTAATAAAAAAATAATTTACTATTATTATAGTAAATTATTTTTAAAATCAATATTTTATATTAGAAGTTACCTACTACTGTAAAAGTAATATTATCTTGGTAATCTCCAGCTGTTGATTGAGCATTAGCTTTAGTTTCTACTTTAAAAGTAACATCATCAGTACCACTAGTAATTTCTGGTTTATTTGTTAAGTAAATTTGATGTTCAGTAGTATTGTTATTAACTTCCAAAGCAGTTAAATCACCTGTAGAAGTAAAACCTGTTACTGTTGAATCAACTGTATGAGTTGATGAAAATTTATACTCTTCTGAATTACCATCAGTAGTTAAATTATTAAGTTGAACTGCATTATTAGAAGTATTAGTTAAACCACCACTTCCAGATCTAGCTGTAATTTGTACACCTGATACAGCATTTGTACCAATTTCTAAATTAAGAGTTCCTGAAGAAGTGACATCAGGAGTTAATAAACCTAAAGCTATAGTATCAGCTGAAATAGACATATTCAGAGTAGGAGCAATATTAGCTGTAACAATAATTCCTGAAACAGTACCTGTAGCAGTTCCTGGAAATGTATCATCCCATACAATATTTTGTGTTAACCCAGCATTACCTGTAACTGTACCTTGACCAATAGTTGTAGCATAAACTCCACCTAATGTAGTAGCAGTTAAAGCTACTACAGCAGCAATTGCTACTGCTTTTTTTATTTTTGTTTTTGTAATCATCTTTTTATAAAGATTATTAATATAAAATATAAGTTTTTTACTTACAAATATATTGTATCATATTAATATAACTCTTGTCAAAAAAAAGTATGTTTTTTTTAAAATAAAAAAATACTTTTAAAAAGTTTTAATAATCCAATTCTATTCCAAAATCTATTTTACCACTATAATCTCATGCTGCC
>CAZSQW010000029.1:3033-8134 GCA_964609055.1 uncultured Candidatus Peribacteria bacterium | reverse complement strand
AGTTCTTGTCACATAAGACTTTCTAGTTCTCAATACATTCAAGTAATTGCATAAGTTGCTCTTTCTAAATCTTTTTCTCTTTTTTTCCAGTTTTTTTCCATAGCTCTTCTTTCTGAATCAATTCAAATTTTTAATTGTGAAAAAACATCTACCATCATTCAAATTTTACTTGTAAATTCTTCACTAGAAAGATATTTATAAAGCATTTCCATTTTTATATCTTTTCATTGTAAAGATTTTTCAGTTTTATTTACTGCAATTAATTTTTCTCTAAGTATTGAAGATACAGGAATTACATATTTTGGAAGACAAACCATAACATCATTTAACATTCCAAAATTTTCAAGTCATTTTGGAAGAACAGTAGTTATCAAAATTGCAATATTTCACTTAACTTTTAATTTATCATCTTTTAATTTAATAATCCAAGAAGGTGACCAAGATTTAGTATTTTTTGATTCCCAAACAATTATTCAAGTCTTTACTCAAATATTATTTTTAACAGTTTGAATTAAATCTGCTCATTTCACTCAAGTTGGTACATCTTCAATATCATCTATTGGAAAAGCTGATTTTAAAGCATCTTTAATATCATCTTCTTGAATATCTCATTGAATTTGTTGGCTTGCTTGTTCTGATTTTCTTTTTAAATCATCAATAGTTTTTTTCATTTGTTCTTGTTGTTTCAACATTTCCATTTCTTTTTTTCTATTTTCTTCTGAAATTTTTTCTAATTTTTCATTTAATTCTAATTTAGATTTTTCTTCTAAATTTTTAATTAATTTATCTCCTATTTTTTTCTTTTCTTCAAATAATTGTTTCTCCATTTCTAATTCAAAATTCTTTTCTTTATCTTCTAATTCCCTAGCTTTTTTTAGCATTTCAAGTTCTAATTTTTTGGCCTTATTTTTTTCTAATTCTGCTGTTTTTAATTGTTCTTGCATATCTTTCATTTCAAGATTAACTTTTTTTCTTTCTTTTTCCACTTGTTCTTCTGCAAATTTTTTTGCTTTTTCTCTCATTTCAATTTTTTCTTCTTCAAGTTGTTTTTCAAATTTTTCTCTTTGTTTATCTTGTTCAATCTTTAATTTTTGTTCAGCTATACTATCTAAATCAATAGAAATACTACATTTTGGACATATTATTGTTTGGCTCATAATTTTTTAATTATTTTTGTAATATATAAAACATAACACCACATATAGCAAATATTATTCATAATAACCATAATCTAAAAACTACAGTTTCTTCTTTCCATCAAATTGCTTCTAAATGATGATGAAATGGTGCTATTTTAAATATTTTTTTTCATTTTCTTAATTTTTTACTGCTTAGTTGTAGAATAACACTTAAAGTTTCAAAAATAAATATTGCTCAAACTATAAATAATACAAATATTGTATTAGTTATCATTGCTATAATTCATAAAGTTGCTCATAATGCCAAACTTCACATATCTCACATATAAAATTTGGCAGGTTTAACATTAAACCATAAGAAAGCCATTAATGCTCCAACTATAGAAAAACACAATGTAGATAATAAATACATTTGTTGATCAAATGTAATATATCAATAAACAGTATATGAAAAAAGTAAAAGTCCTCCTGCAAGTCAATCTAATCAATCTGTAATATTAACACTATTAGAAAATCATACAATAATTAAAATAAAAAGTGGTATAAAAAATATTCAAATATCTATTAGTCAAAATGGTGAATTTAATACAGGATTAGAAATCCAATCTAATTTAAAATAAAACCATAAAGCTCACAAAAGAGCAAAAATTATTAACCATATCATTTTAAATTTAGCAGATAATCATTTTGTTTTTCCTATTCACTTAATATTCATAAAATCATCTATAGCTCATAATACTCAAACTGTAAATAATGTAAATAAAACAAGATAAGTTTCAGATCTATTTAATAAAGAATTTTCAATTACATCAAATGATTGTAAAATAATACTTACAAAAACCATAAAAAATACTACTCAAAGTATTATTCATGCTCACATAGTTGGAGTTCAAGTTTTCTTTTTATGTAGTTTAAAAAATTCAGTAGCTTTTCAACTAAATGCATTTTCTCTTATTTGTTTACCTAATTTTAATTTTAATAACCCTTTTATATAAAAAGGAGTTATTATAAAAGCAATTAAAAATGTTGCTATTGCAAATCAAAAAATTGATAATATATTAGAATCCATATTTTACATATTATTTAATAATTTATACTTATTCTAATAATAATTATTTTTTTTGCAAAAGTTTCATTAAATCATCTACTTTTTTTTCTAATTTTTCTATATCTTTTTTAGTTACAGGTATAGTATCTTTTTTTTCTTCTGAGTGATTTATTTTATTCATAGCTTCTACAACTATAGCAATAATAAGATTTATCATTACAAAAGTAGAAATAAGAACAAATATTACAAAAAGAAACCAAGCATTTGGATGTATTTCCATTATAGGTCTAACTATTCCCATAGACCAAGATTCTAAAGTCATTATTTGAAAAAGAGTATAAAAAGAATTTCACAAACTACCAAACCATTCTGGAAAGTTTTCTCAATATAATGTAGTTGTCATTATGGCAAATACATAAAAAATTATCATAAGCAAAGCTCATACTGATAACATTCCTGGTATTACAGAAAATAAGGCTCATACTATTTTTCTCATAGATGGAATAATAGTAATAAGTCTTAAAAGCCTTAAAACTCTTAGTATTCTTAAAATTTCAAATGGTCAACTTGCAGGTATTACAGATATTATAACAATACTAAAATCAAATAAATTCCATCAATTTTTAAAATATTCTTTTTTGTAAGTTATTATTTTCATAAGAGCCTCTATTACAAATATTGAAATTACAAAAATATTAAAATAATTAATTAACTCTCAAAAATCAATCATTATTGATTTATAGGTTTCAAGTCACATAGTTATACCATTTAACACTATTAATGAAATTATGAAAATTTCAAAATATTTGTGTTCAATAATGTGTTTAAACATATTTTTATATAAATATAAAGTAAAATATTATATTATATATAATAATAATAATAAAAATTGCAAAGAATTATTGTAAATATTATTTTTTAAATATAATTAAATTATTAATATTAAAAATACAAAAATGAATAAAGTATCTTGAACAGTTAATTTAGTTAAAAATAATAATATACCAGAATCTTTTGATTTTGATTATGTTGCTAGTTTATCAAAAAATTGAGAAAAAAATCTATATATTTTTGGTGAAACAGAAATAAAAACAAGTAAAGAATTTATAGAGTATTGTAAAAAAGAATTATGAGAAATTTCTAATTATGATATTTCTATTTCAAGTGAAGAAAATATTTTTTTAGAACCATATGATTATGAAGCAGGAATTTATGAAATTGCTAGTTTTTCTTGAGAACAAATAACATTTTGAGAAATAAAAAGTAGATTTGAATGATGAGATTGAGTTATTTCTATTAGAGAATCTTGAATTTCTCCTAAGTTTTGAAATAAAATTATAAAAGTTGATTTTGTTTATTAAATTTAAAAAAATGTTGGAGTTAAAAGAAAAATATATAATTATTCTTCAAAAGCCTTATTTATGTAATATAGCTTGTTTTTTAATGATTTTATATAGAAATAAAAAAATTCTTTTTGAACAAGAAGAATTAGCACAATATTTTGATATTAAAATTCATCCTAAATATAAAGATTCTTTTAATATAAAATTAAAACATACTAAAAAAATAAATGATAATGAATGATTAAAAACTATAGAAGAATGAACAAAAATTATTACTTTTTTAAAAAATAAAAAAATAGATTTAACTGTAAAAATATATAAGTATTCTATAATAGAAAATCTAAAATTACTTATAATTAAAAATATAACTGAATGAAATGATATTTGGGTGGAATATAAAACTGAATGAATTTTTAAATGAAATAAATGAATTCATGATTGATTAATTGAAAAAATAGACTGAAATATTTTAACTATAATTGATCCTACTCCAGAAAATAAAAATAGATTTGAAGTACATATTGATTATTTAGAAGAAGCTTTATCTAATAAATTTGCAAGAGAAACAGGAATCATTATAATAAAAAAATAGCTACTGAAAGCTATTTTTATTTTTCATTAATTATTAAATTTAATTTTTTTAAATTTTTAATTCCTGTACTTGGAATTACAATATGTGTATTTCTTACAAGTGCTTCTTTATTATTAATAAGTGTATCAAGTAATTTTTTATTAGCATTATTTAAATGTTTATATTGATTTAAATATTGATTAATGAAAATTATATAAGTATAATTATAATTATACTTTGCCTTTGCATTTAAAAAATTTTCAATATTTTTTTCAGTTTCAACACTATTAAAATTTTTAAAATCTTTATCAATCTTTATTTTTATATTTTTAATTTCTATTTGGCTAGATTTTAAATCTTTAGATAATTGTGCTTTTTTCTTAAGTAGAGAGTGCATTTCTATTATTGTTCATTTATATCTATATTTTAATTGGTCAATATATGATTCAAGTACAGAAGCTCTATTATAAGAAGTGTCTAATAATTGTCTTACATCAGTTTTTAAAACATTATAATATTCACTTATTTTTATTAAGTGTCTTGTTAAATTTCTATTATCAGATCTTTCTTTCTTAGAAATATATTTTGAAAGTTTAGGTAAATCTTTATATAAATTTTGAACTTGTCTTTGTTTATGTTTAATTCATATATTTGTTGAAAGTGCAACTCAAACATTGGCTAATATTATAGTATTTGATTTTTTAAAATTGTGTTTATTATTATTTGTAGAATTAGAAAAATTATCCACTTCTATCATTGAATTAGTATTTCAACTTTTATTATCATTAAAATAAGCATAACTAAAATGAAAAGCTAATACTATTACCAATACTATAGATGAAAATTTTAATATATTAATTATTAAATTCATTTTTTTATTTTTATAGTTTATATTATATATACAAATATTAACACAAATATTAAAAATTAGCAAAAATATTGAAACTATTTTTATTTATTTTTATTTTTTATAATTTTGCAAGATTTATTTTTTTGAATA
>CAZSQW010000029.1:1725-2933 GCA_964609055.1 uncultured Candidatus Peribacteria bacterium | reverse complement strand
TTTAAACTAAAATCAAAATATTCTCCAGCAGGAGATCAAGAAGAAGCTATTAAATCTATACAAAAATATCTTGAAAAAGGTGAAAAATGGCAAACTTTGTGGTGAGTGACTGGAAGTTGAAAAACTTTTACTATGGCTAACTTAATCGAAAAACAAAATAAACCAACTCTTGTAATTGCTCATAATAAAACTCTTGCAGCTCAACTAGCTCAAGAATTTAGTGAGTTTTTCCCAGATGCTGCTGTGCATTATTTTGTGAGTTATTATGATTATTATCAACCAGAAGCCTATGTTTCTAAAACAGATACTTATATTGAAAAGGAAGCTACAATTAATGAGGAAATTGATAGATTAAGACATGCTGCTACTCAATCTTTATTACAAAGAAAAGATGTAATTATTATAGCTAGTGTAAGTTGTATTTATGGTATTTGAGATATTAGAATGTATGTTGAACAAATTTTTAATCTAAAAGTTGGGCAAGTAGTTCCTATTGAAGAAATTTTACAAAAATTAGTTTTAATTCAATATAAAAGAGCTGGAGCAGATTTTAAACCCTGAAATTTTCAAGTAATGTGAGATTTATTAGAAATATATTCTCCCAGTCAAGAAACAGTTTATTCACTAGAGTTTTGGTGAGATGAAATTAGTCAAATAAGTAGAAGAAATTATTTAACTTGAGAGGTTTATGAATATTTGGAAGAAATAAAAATATTTCCAGCAAAACATACAGTTTCATCAAAAGATAAAATTGCTGAAATTATTCCAAAAATAAAAGAAGAATTAGAAGATAGATTAAATACTTTTGAATTATCAGGTGATGCTGTAAAAATTGAAAGATTAAAAACAAAAGTAGAATATGATTTAGAAATGATGAATGAAGTTTGATATGTAAATTGAATAGAAAATTATTCAAGATACTTAGATTGAAGAAATTCTTGAGATCCTTCTCAAACTTTGATAGATTATTTTGGTGATGATTTTTTGACTCTAATAGATGAATCTCATATGACAATTCCTCAAATTGGTGGGATGTATGCAGGAGATAGAGCTAGAAAACAAAATCTTATTGATAATGGTTTTAGACTTCCCTCTGCTTTTGATAATAGACCACTTAGATTTAATGAATTTGAAGGAAAATTAAATCAAGTAGTAGCAGTTTCAGCTACACCAAATATTTTTGAAATAAGAGCAAGTGAAGATAAACC
>CAZSQW010000029.1:0-1625 GCA_964609055.1 uncultured Candidatus Peribacteria bacterium | reverse complement strand
AAAGAAGAAATAGATAAACAAAACCTAATTTTCAAAAAAACTTCAAAATTTTATAATTTTGATCCAACTACAGATTGAGATTGGGAATGTTCAGATAATTGTAGAATTATACCACAAATTATTAGGCCAACTTGATTGTTAGATCCTGAAATAGAATTAAAATCTATGGATTTTATGGTTGATGATATTATGACTAATTTGTGAAAAGTTATAGAAAAAAATCAGAGAATGTTAATTACTACAATTACAAAAAGATCTAGTGAAGAATTAACTGATTACTTATTAGAGAATTGAATTTCAGTAAAATATTTGCATAGTGAAGTTGAAACTTTAGAGAGATTAGAAATTTTAAAAGAATTAAGAGAATGACAAATTGATGTTATAGTCTGAGTTAATTTATTAAGAGAATGACTTGATTTACCAGAAGTAAGTAAAATTGCAATTATAGATGCTGATAAACAAGGTTTTTTGAGAAGTGAAAGTGCTCTTATTCAAATTATTTGAAGAGCTGCTAGAAATGAAGAAGGTAGAGTTACTATGTATGTTGAAGAAAGGAAAAATAAAACAGGACACCCACAAGGGGTGCACCCTACATATACATTTTGTAGGGATACTCCTAGTGGGTGTCCTGATAATAATACAATATTATGAAAAAATATTTCAAGAGTAGATAAATGAAAATGGATAAATCAAGATAATTTAATTATTTCTAATGCAATGAAAAAAGCAATAGACCTAAATTATTATAGAAGATGAATTCAGCAAGAATATAATAAAAAAAATTGAATTACTCCAAAAACTGTGTATTCTTCAATAAAGGAGGTGGCTGTAAAAAATATAAAAAGAGATTATTCTATACAAAGTGAAAAAGAAGTTAAAAAAACTATAAAAGTTTTAGAATTAGAAATGGATATAGCCTCTGCTAATACTGATTTTGAAAAAGCTGCTGAATTGAGAGATGAAATTTTAAACTTAAAAAAAGGTAAAAAATGCAAAACAATAAAATAATAATAGCAGAATCTGAAAAAATCTTTTTAGAATTTTGTAAAAGTCTTGATATAAAAGATATAAAAACTAGTGAAGAAATAATTATAGCTTCTAAAATAAGAGAAAATTCTGACTGAGAAGAAGAAAGTTTAATAATAGTTCACTGAAAAGATATTTTAAAAACTATAGAGTTTATTAAAAATAAATATATTTTGATAGAAAAAATAGTTATTTGTAATAATGCTGAAATTTTTTCAAATTCTGAATTAAAATCTTGAGATGTAGTTATTCCAAACACATTTATTTCAAAAACTTGAGAAACTATATTTTTAAATAATACAACTATTTGAAAAGATTATGACTTAAATTCTTTTTGATTAATGCTTAGCTGAATAGCAAGTGAAAAAGAATGAGAAGAAAATGAATTTGAAGCAGATATCAAATTACAAAATATATTCAATTATTTAACTGTTTTAAAATCAGAAGAACTTTTAGAAAAAACAATTGTAGTTTCTCAGATATGAGAAGAAAATTATATTAATTTGGTTGCTATAAGTGATATGATAGTATAAATTTTATTTATCCAAGGTACCGGTTCCCAAACTTAACCAGTTAATTCCAGGAACCGGTACCTTTTT
>CAZSQW010000028.1:6757-8196 GCA_964609055.1 uncultured Candidatus Peribacteria bacterium | reverse complement strand
TCATATTTATATGCTTATGCAGCTGAAAATGGTGTAGCTGTATTTAATGTTGCTGGACAAACAATTGATGATGCTGGTTGATACACTGCTATAATTGAAGGTAGTTATTATAGAGCTTCAAGTACTGATGGACCCTCACTAATTTCTGCTTCTTGAGCATCAACAGTAGCTCTTTATAATGGTTCAGGTTCTCAATTATACTAATAATTAATTAGTTCAAAAAAAGATATAAAAATTTATTTTTATACCTTTTTTTTGTGTTTTAAATATTTTTTTGTATACTTGTTTTGTATAATTAAATAGAATAAATATGAAATTAAATAAAAATGCTTTTACATTAGTAGAATTAATAGTTGTAATTACAATATTGGCTATTTTAGCTACTATTGCTTTTATTGCTTTTAGTGGAAATACTAGCAAAGCAAATAAATCAAAAATAATGACTAATTTAAATAATCTTACTAGATTAATAGAAATAAAACTTTCTAATGGTGCTGATATTAATGATTTAATGAGTGGTAGTTTATTAACTTATAATTCAGTAAATACAGGAGCTACTATTAATTCAGGTTATATATTATGAAATTTAAATTATAAAATATGAAATCTTAATTTTTATAATTTAAAAATAAATTGAGAGAATTTTAAAATTAAAACACAATATTGAGATAAAGATTATATATTTGCAATTTTGACATATAAAAATTGAATATTTTTTCAAATAGCAGGAGAAAGTAATAAAAAAGCAATAATATACTGAAACTATTATAGTACAAATTCAACTGATACAAAATGATTAATTAGTGAAAAATGATTCGATATTTGATTAAAAAATTGAAATAGTTTAACTTGAAGTTTATTTTAAAATCAAAAAATAAAAAATGATAAAATTAGTAAAACAAACAATAGAATTTTATTTGCAAAAAATGAGGGAGCCAAAAATTTCTGAAGTAAATATTGAACAAGAGGATTTATTTTTATTGAAATGAAGTTGTTTTGTGACAATTTTTTTGAATTGAGAAGTAAGAGGTAGTGCTGGGAATATCAAGGAAATAAAAAATTCACTTGCTGAAGAGATTATTGAAAATACTATTGAAGCAATTTCTAAAGATTCTAGATTTGAAAAATTAACTTCTACAGAAAGCAAAAATATTAAAATCAGAGTTGATTTAATTACTAATAGAAAAGTTTTAGCTAGAACTGATGAAGAAGCTAAAGCAAAAGTAGAAACTATTTCTAAAATTGATCCAGTGAAAAAAGGTATAATAGTTATCAAAAAAGATTATACAAATAGTGCTACCATTCTTCCAAATATTGATACAAAATTAATTTCTTGAAAAGATTATAATTGAATTTTATCAGCAAAACTAAATGAAACTTTTGATGAAAATAAATATATTATTTATGAAATTGAGACTAAAGTAGAAAGTGATTATTAA
>CAZSQW010000028.1:0-6657 GCA_964609055.1 uncultured Candidatus Peribacteria bacterium | reverse complement strand
GGAAAAATGCAAACAGGAGAAAATTTTGGTTTTTTTATTCCTGATGAGAGAGGTGCTTTTTGAGGAGATTTTTATGTAAGTAAAAAGAATTTTTGAGGTGCAAGTAATTGAGATTTGGTAAAGGCTGTGGAAATTCAATCTAGTGGTAAAAAACCTGAGGTGAAAATTATTTCAGTTAAATGAAGTGAAAATGAACAAAATGAAAGATTTGAAGAAGGTGTGTTTAGTTTTTCTCCTGATGGAAATTGGGGTTTTGTAGATACTATTTGAAAAGATTGAGGAGAAGGTTATTTTATACATTCTAAAAATGTTGGTGAAACTAAATATTGAGATTTTGTAAAAATTAAAATTGAAAGAAAAAATTGAAAATATGAATGAATTATTGTAAAAATTTTAAAAGATAAATTTGAATTAATAGAATGAACTTATACTGATACTTGAGAATTTGGTTTTGTAAAAGTAAAATCTTGAAAAGATATTTTTATTCCTAAGAAATGGAAATTTGCAGCTGAAGAAAAACAAAAAGTTACAGCAAAAATAATTAATAAATCTGGTAGAAGACCAGAATGAATAATTATTAAAAAAGAAGAAAAATAATAGTAAAGCTAAAAAGATAATAATTTTAGCTTTTTTATTTACTTTTTTCACAAAAATCAATATACTTATAATAGATTATTAAAAATAAATATAAAAATATGAAAAATAAAAATCAAATAAAAGCTATAAAAGATTTTATTATAACTGCTGAAAAGTCTCTAAAAAATGCTAAAAAATTATTAACAGATTTAATAAAAGATAATGAATTAGATTTAAATAAAACAGTTGATTTAGATACTTCTGGACTACATTCATATAATAGTGAAAATTCTCAAATTATTGAATGAGTTTTTACTGGTGAAGATATGTATGGAGTTGATGGTAATAAATACCCAATTCCAGCTAATTATGCTAGTAAATCAAAAATAGTTCAAGGTGATAAATTAAAACTTACAATTGCAGCAAATTGAAAAATGCTTTATAAACAAATTCTGCCAATTGAAAGAGAAACTATTATATGATTATTAAGTGAAGATAAATGAAAATATCAAGCTGTAGCAAATTGAAAAACTTATGATTTATTAACAGCTGCTGTGACTCACTGTTGAGCAAATATTTGAGATAGTCTTGTATTGATTATTCCAAAATGAAAAGATGCAACTTTTGCTGCTATTGATAATGTTCAATCTTAAAATTATTTATAATATACCTCTTACAGCACTTATATTAAAACTGTAATTCATTTTTAATCATCAAATAATTCAAATATATCATATTTCTCAATCAATAATAATTTTTTTAATTATTATTGTATAGTCCTTTAAGAAAGGTAAAAAATTTTCATCTCATATAAATACATTTACTCAATTTTGAAGAGGAAAATTTTCTATAAAAGACATAAAATTAAATTTATCTTCTAACATTTTAATAATATGATAAATATCATCTCAAATATATTTATGATTTTTTTTTAAAAAAGTTGAAATTCAATTGTATTCTGAAATATGTCTATCTGGAATATTAAAAAAAGCTATTTCATTTGTATTTTTTGACAATTCTTTTGAAATATTGTGAATATAATCTCATAATTTTATAAAATCATTTTGATGAGAAATATTTTTTTCTTCCAAAAAATGTTCTGGAGTAGTTTCCATTAAAAAATTAACAAAAGCTCTTAGTCATTTAGAAGTAGGTAATCTTCCTGCTGAATTATATGGTTGATAAAGTAATTCAAATTTTTCTAATTTTGCCATATCTCATCTAACAGTTGCTGAACTAACTCCTAAATTATACTTTTTTAATAAAAGTTTGGATCATAAAACTTCTCAAGTAGATAGATATTCATCTACTATTATTTTTAATATATCTATATTTCTTTGTGTTAATTGCATATGTATATAATAAATATTATATTTAATATTATTATATTATAAAGATAAATCAATTTCTTTTTTGACAAAATAGAAAAAAAGACTATATTTTTAGCATTATAATTATAAAATAAATAAATAAAATAATGGTAACAAAAGTAGTTCAAAAATCAAAAAAGAAAATTGAAAATAATGTAGATGATTATTATTCTAAAATTAATAATTCTTCTGTTAAAAAAACAGATGATAAAATTGTAAAAAAACCTTTAAAAATTAAAGTTAAAAAAAAGGTTTTTAAAAAGAAAGAGAATTCTAAGGTAAATAAACCAAAAAATATAACTCCTAAAACAGCTGAAGATATAAAAATAAGTGTTGATAAAAGAGTAGCAAATTTGAATAAAAAATTTGCAAATTTAAGCAAAGATGATAATCTTGAAAATAATAATCCAAATAGTAAAAATGGATGAGGTTTTAAAAAGTTTCAAAAAAATACAAAAAAACCATTTAATCAAAATATTTGAGTTGTAAAAAGACAGGAAAATGATGGTTCTTATAAAAAAGATAAAGATGAAAACTTTAAAAAAGATTTTAAAAGACCCTTCAAAAAAACAACTGAAAAAGATTGAAGTAATTCTGTATTTAAAACTAGAGGAGAAGATAATAATAGAAGACAAAATTTTGGTCAAGATAAAAGAAGAGGTGCTTGAAAAAGATATGATAATAAAAAAAGTGCTTTAAAACCATATAATAAAGGAAGAAAATATAGAGGAATTCAAATTGAAGACAATGGTTTTTCAAGAGCAAAATCAAATACAAATCAAAAAGTAGAAAAAAATATAGAAGATATTAAACAAAATCTTACATTAAAAACTGGAGAAGTTATTGTTGGAGAAATATTAAGTCTTAAAGAATTATCAGAAAAAATTTGAGTAAATTTAGTTAAACTTATAGCTGAATTTATGAAAAATTGAATGATGGTAAATATTAATTCAAAAATTGATTTTGATTCTGCTAGTATTGTAGCAGAAACATTTGATATTAAATTAAAAAAAGATGATTCTGAAGGATTAAATGTAGAAGATCTTATGACAGGTAATATAGCAGATTTATTAAAAGAAGAAGATGATGTTAAATTAACTGAAAGACCTCCTGTTATAAGTATTATGGGTCATGTTGATCATTGAAAAACTTCTTTACTTGATAAAATTAGAACTGTTTGAACAAATGTTACAGATTGAGAAGCAGGTTGAATTACTCAAAGTATTTGAGCTTACCAAGTTGAAAAAGAAGGAAAAAAAATTACTTTCCTAGATACTCCAGGTCATGAGGCCTTTACTGTTATGAGAGCTAGATGAGCAAAAGCTACAGATATTGCTATATTGGTAGTTGCTGCTGATGAATGAGTAAAACCTCAAACTATAGAATCAATAAATCATGCAAAAGAAGCAGGAATCCCTGTAATTGTTGCAATAAATAAAATGGATAAACAATGAGCTAATCCTGATCATTTAAAGGGTCAGTTATCAGAAAATGGATTAGTGTCAGAAGATTGGGGAGGAGATATTCCAATGATACCTGTTTCAGCTAAAACAGGTTTTGGTATAGATGAATTATTAGAAATAATTCTATTAACTGCTGAAATGAAAGAATTAAAAGCTAATAAAAAAAGAAATTGAGTTGCTACAATTATTGAATCTCATTTGGACTCAAAATTAGGTCCTGTTTCAACTGTATTAATTAATACAGGTACAATTTCAAAATGAGATCAAATTGTTTGTAATGAAAGTTTTTGAAAAGTTAAAATTCTTAAAAATTTTGAAAATAAAAATGTTAAAATTGCTTTTCCTTGAGATCCAGTATTGATAGTTTGACTTGATAGTGTAGCTGGAGGTTGAGATATAATTCAAGTTGTAAATGATGCCTCTACAGCTAAGAAAAAAGCTGAAGAATATAGAGATATTATTTTAGCTAAGAAAAGAAATGAACTTTCTGGTCTTGAAGTTCTAATGTCTAGAATTAAAGCAGGAAATTTAAAACAACTTAAAATAGTAGTTAAAACGGATTCAAATTGAAGTTTAGAAGCTTTAAAAGTTGCTTTACAAAGATTATCAACACCAGAAACTAATGTTGCAATTATTCATTCTTGAGTAGGTAATATTAATGAATCTGATATTGTAATGGCAAGTTCTTCAAAAGCTATATTAATTTCATTTAATGTAGGTATTGTGGCTACAGCTAAAAGAACAATAGAAATTGAAAAAGTAGAATATATAGAATCAAAAATAATTTATCATATTACAGAAAAAATTGAAAAAATTGTTTCTGGTATGCTAGATCCAAAAGAAGTTAATATTGAATTAGGTACTGCAAAAGTTGGTGGAATATTCTATACTTCTAAAGAATTTATGGTTTTAGGTCTTATTCTTCAACATGATAATAAAATTGAAACTTGAGCTAAGGTAAGAGTAATTAGAAAAAAATCTAAAATATGAAAATGAAAAATTGAATCTTTAAAATCTTGAATTGAAGAAGTTAAAGAATTAGAAGGACCAATTGAATGTTGAATTAAATTTGTATGAAGTATTCAACCAGAAATGGGAGATTATCTTGAAGTTTATAAAACAATTATTGAAAAATAAAAAAAATTTGCAAAAATATATAAATATAATATACTATATTTATATATTTTTTTAAAACTTACAAAAATGGAGGAAAATAAAATTTATTTGGCAATACTACATTCTTTGTGAATTGGGCATAAAAAATTTCATAATATTTTTAAAAATAATTTATTTGAAATAAAAAAAAATTATAAATTATTTTTTAATGAATTAAATTATGAAAAATTATCTATATTTGGTTTTTCTGATTCAGAAAAAAATAATATTATAAAAAGAAAATCTAATATTAAAATTGAATTTATAAAAAATAAATTGGAAGAAAGAAATGTCACAATTATTATTTGTGATGAAAGTAATTTTCCTGAAAGTTTAAAAAATATTTCTAATTCACCATATTTTATATATGTTAGATGAAATATACCTAAATGACCTAAATTAGCAGTTGTTGGTTCAAGAAATATTACAAATTATTGAAAAACTGTAATACAAAAAATAATTCCAGATATTTCTAAATATTTTGTAATTGTTTCTGGTGGAGCTTATGGTGTAGACACTAGTGCTCATATTGAAACTTTGAATTGTTGAAATAAAACAATATCTATTATTGGAACCTCAATTTGTGAAGATTATCCAACAGGAAACAAACAAATGTATGATAAAATTGTAAAAAATAATTGAGCAATTATTTCTATTTTTCCTATAGGAATCCCTGGAAATGCTTATAATTTTCCTATAAGAAATGAAATTGTAGCAGGTTTATCTTCTTGAATAGTTGTGGTAGAAGCTAAAGAAAAATCAGGAAGTTTAATTACTTCTAAATTAGCATTAGATTTATGAAAAGATTTATTTGCAGTTCCTGGAGAAATTTTTAAATCAAATTCTACAGGTTGTAATAATTTGATAAAAAATGGTGAAGCAAAGTTAATTTCTAGTCCATTAGATATTTTAGAAGAATATAATTTTTCATTTGATAATAAAAACAAATATAGTGAAAAAAAAGAAAAACCACAATTTGATGATGAATTAGAAGAAAAAATTTATAATGCACTTTTATTAGAATGATTTACAATAGATGAATTAGTTAAAGATTTTTGACTTGATATTTCTACATTAAGTTTTAAACTATCTATGTTAGAGATTAGAGGTATTATTAAAAAAACTTTATGATGAAAATTTGAAATAAAATAAAAAATACAAAATTAAATATAATTCTTGCATTAGATTCTAAAAATGGACTTTGAAAAAATTGAGATTTAGCTTGGAAAATTAGGGAAGATATGATACATTTTTCTGAAATAACAACTTGAAATAAAAAAAATGCAGTAATTATGGGAAGAAAAACTTGGAATTCAATTCCTGAAAAATATAAACCACTTCCAAATAGAATTAACTGTATTTTAAGTACAAAATTTATTTGAGAAAATACTTCTTGAAAAATAAGAAAATTTTCAAGTTTAGAAAATGCTATTACAAATTTAAAACAAGATGATAATATAGAACAAATTTTTATAATTTGATGAAGTGAGCTTTATAATAATGTTTTAAAATCAGAATATTTAGATAAAATATATTTAACAAGGGTAAAATGAGATTTTTATTGTGATGTATTTGTAAACTTAAATACAGATAATTTTAAATTAATAGAAAATAGTGATTGGAAAACATCTAAAAATGGTATAGATTTTAAATTTGAAATTTTTAATAGAATTATATAATTTATTGTGTAGTTTCTATACAGTCTTAGTTTTATTTTCTAATTTATATCAATTTATAGTATATTGCCTTAAATTATGTTCTCAATTTATTTCAAGTCATCAACTATTATTAAAAAATCAAATTTTTACAAATTTTTCTCAAATATTAGATAATCAAGAATTTGTATTTTTTTTATCACTAATTGCTCAAATATTATTAATTTGTAAAATTCTTGCATAATTATGAGATTCTACAGAAGATGGATTTTTATCTCCATATATTTTTAAAATAAATTGTAATAAATTATTAAATTCCCTTTTGTCAATCAGATTCTTATCTGTTATATTTATTTGTTTTCAACGGAATTCAGAATTATTTTTCATAATTTTAAAAATAGAATCCCTGTTTTCCCAAACAAAATCAAGTCATAAAGT
>CAZSQW010000027.1:6739-8224 GCA_964609055.1 uncultured Candidatus Peribacteria bacterium | reverse complement strand
TTTTTAAAAAAAATATTATTTAAATTTTTATTAAATTTGAATTTTACAGCTTATTATATATAATAAATTAAATAAAAATTTAAATAATATTAAATGAAGCAAGAAATTCAAGATTTACTTAAAAAAGTAATTAAACAAAATTATAATTTAAAAATAACTGATATAAAATTATCTAATCCACCAAAATGAGTTGATGGAGATTTTTCTACTAATGTATGATTTTTAGCTAGAGATTTGAAAAAAAATCCTTCAATTATAGCAGAAGAGTTAGTTAAAAGTATTAATAAACAAAATTTTTCAATTATAGAAAAGATTTCAGCACTAAATTGATTTTTAAATATCAAAATTAATAAAAATAGCTTTACAGAAAAGTTTTTAGAATATATTAATTCAAATTGAGAAGTAGAAAAAAATAATAAAACTATTTATATAGATTATATTTGAGCAAATGTCTGAAAACCTATGCATATATGACATATGTGTACACCAAATCAAGGGCAAGTTATGATTAATGTTTATAAAAAATTATGATACAAAGTAATTTCAGATTCTCATATTTGAGATTGGGGAATAATTTTTGGTAAATTAATTTTAGCTTACAAAAATTGGGGAGATGACAATAAATTAAAGCAAAATGCTGTTGAACATTTATTAGAACTATATATAAAAATTACAGCAGAAGTAGAAAAAGATCAAACACTTGAAGAACAAATTAGAAGTGAATTTAAAAAATTATCTTCTTGAGATGAAGATTCAATAAAACTTTGGGAAAGTTTTACAAAAAAAAGTATTGAAGCAATGAACATATTACTTTGAAGAATGAATATTAAACCTGATTTTAATATTGGAGAAAGTTTTTATGAAGGATTAAATCTTCCAAAAATGGAAAAATACCCTGATTTGGAATTTTCAATGAAAGATATAGTTGATGAATTAAAAGAAAAGGGAATTGCTACTGAAACTCAAAATGATGATTGAACAAAATCTATATGAGTTGATTTTTGAGAAGATTCAAAAATTTCATCTTGTATTTTACAAAAAAAAGATTGAACTCACTGATATCTAGCTTCAGATTTAGCTTCTGTAAAATATAGACAGGATAATTGGGATTTAGAAAAAATTATTTATTTTGTAGATTCAAGACAGCAACTTCATTTAAAACAAACTTTTGAAATAGCTAAAAAAGCTGGTTGGGTAGAAAATATAGAATTATTCCATGCTTATAATGGTTTTATTGCTTTGAAAGATTGAGCAATGTCTACTAGAAAAGGTAGAATTATAAAACTTGATGCACTTTTAGATGAAGCAGAAAATAGAGCTAAAAAAATTATTTTAGAAAAAAGAGATGATATTAAATGAGAAGAATTAAAAGAACTTTCTAAAAAAATATGAATTTGAGCAATTAAATATTGATATTTAAAGAAAAATAGAGAATCAGATATTATTTTTGACTGGGAGGAATTTATGAGTTTTGAAGGAAATTCA
>CAZSQW010000027.1:3769-6639 GCA_964609055.1 uncultured Candidatus Peribacteria bacterium | reverse complement strand
AAGAATCTACTATTTGAAATTACCCACATATTATATGTGAATATTCTTATGATTTAACAAAATCTTTTTCTAATTTTTATAATAATATTTCAGTTAAAGATGAAAAAAATCAAAATTATAAAAAACTAAAATTAATTTTAGTTGATAGTTTTGCTAAAACTTTAAAAGAAAGTTTTGAGATTTTAGGAATTGAAATGCCAGAAAAAATGTAATTAAAAAAATATTTTCCAAATTTGGAAAATATTTTTTTATAAATCATTAAGTAAATCAAGAACATCTTCAGGATCTTTTTCATTAAGCTTATCATTTTTTTTAGCTTGCTTAACTTTATCTTTGGCTTTTTTCATTTGGAATTCTTGCCATTCAATAAGATGTTTTTCATTAAGAGATTTTATTTCTGTTTGATATTTTACTTCTAATTCTTCTAATTTTTTCTTTTCTGTTTCAAGAATATCATATAATCTGTCAATTTGAGAATCTGTCATAGAAGGCATAATATCAAACCAATATTGTCTTTCATCATCATCCATTGACTCTGTGTGCAATATAAGTTTAATTAATTCTGGGAATTTTACTTGAACATCATCACTTATATTAAATGTAGTATCATTATGTTTTATATCAGCCATTTTATTTTAATTTAAATATTAATTTAATAAATACTTTATCATTATAACAAATAATAATAAAATTTGCAAAAATAAATAAATAAATATAATTAATATTATCAATATAGTATCCAAAAAATACTTTTAAATTATAAAAAATAAATTATGATATTTGTTTATTTGTGAATATATATAGCTTTTTTAATATGAATTTGGACATTTTATGCAGTTGCAAGAATGCATACAATGAAATTTAAAAATTTTTCAACTCATATAGAACCTATGACAAATTTTTTGATGATTCTTTTAATAATATTATCAATAGCAGGTTTTGTATTAATTTTTAGTTTAAATTCAAATAATTCTACTTATACAATACAAACAGAAGTAAAAAATACAATTTCTGAAAAAAAATATGAAAAAGAAATTGGAACAGATTATTATTAATAATATAAAAAATGTCATCATTATTTACAAAAATTTTAAACAAAGAAATCCCCTCAGAAATATTTTTTGAAAATGATAATATATTTGTTATTAAAGATATTAATCCTGAAGATAAAACTCATCTTTTAATTATACCTAAAGAGGAAATTAAGTCCATAAATGATTTAACAGAAAATAATAAAGAATTAATTTGAGAAATGTTTTTAATAGCACAAAAATTATCAAAAGATTTAGGTATTAGTGAATGATATACTTTAAAAATAAATGTTTGAGATTATCAAGAAATAGAACATATACATATGCACTTAATATCAAAAAGAAGTTAATATTTTTTAAAATAAAAAGATGAATAATAGGAAATTAATTTATGCAGTAATAACTCTTGTAGTTATTTTTTGATTAGTATTATTTTTAATAATTAGTAAAGTCACTCAAAATACAAAAACAACTCCTTATTCATATTGAGATTTTAATATTTGGATTGTATGAGATTCTGAAACTAAATTTACAGAATTTTTAAGTACTTTTAAAAATGATAATAGAAGTGTATCAAATATTTCATATAATGTAACAAGTTTTAAAACTTTCAAAGATTATTCAATTGCTTTAAAAAGTGCAATAATAAAATGAGTTGCTCCAGATATATTTATTTTAAATAATAATGAAACTTCTATTTTTGAAGAATTAATATTAGAAATTCCAAATTCAAGTATAAATATTTATAATTTTAGAAAAAAATACAAAACTATTTTTTCAACAGATTTAATAATTAAAAAATGAGAAACAATATCTTTAAAATGAATTCCTGTTTGATATGAGACTTTATGAATTTTTTATAATAAAAGATATAGATTAAAACCTTTTAATTTTATCTCTATGTCTTCATTATTGTCAGCTATTTCTAAAATTGAAAAATTCTGAGTAGTTCCAATAGCAATAGGAAATTGAAGTACTATTTTAAATGCTTGAGATATATTAGCACAATTTTTCTTATTAAATAAAATTAACTCTTTAGAAGAAGCAGAATCTTGAAAGATTTCAGAAACTTTATCAGAATTTTTTGCATATTGAAGTTGAGATAATAATTATAATTCTTTAATAGAATATTGAGATAATAATATTGATTTATTTGTAGATAAAAAAGTAGCTTCTATAATTGCTTATCCAAGAATTATAGAAGAATTAAAAGAAAAATGATTTTCAAATAAATTTTTAGCAGCAGCAGCTTTTCCTCATTATTTTCCAGGAGATGGATATAGTCTAGCTAATTATAATTATTTTGTTATAAATAAAAATACAAAACAAAAAGAAGTGGCTTTAATTTTTTTACAATATCTAAATTCTGAGAAGTGAGCTCAAGAATATTTAAATAAATTTAACTATTATCTTCCTGCTCAATTAAAGCTAGAAGAAAAATTAAAATCAAAAAAAATATCTGATTTTTATGATAATATTCAATTAAGAGATTTTTATTCAAATGAACCTTTATCTAGTTTTAATAAATGAAATAAAATTATATATGATGAAAAAATTATTCCTATATTAGATAATTTTAATTCTTCTTTAATTTATTTTAATAAATTTCAAAAATATATTATATGTAATACTAATAAAATATTATATTTAAAAGATTTATATACTAGTTGTAAATAATGAGTCAAATTTATATTCATATTCCATTTTGTGAACAAAAATGTGGTTATTGCAGATTTGCAAGCATTTGAAAAATTCAAGACTTACATATTGCTAAATATGTAAGTTTTTTATGTGAAGAAATAAAAACAGGGTACCCACAAGAGGCACCCCTACAAAAAA
>CAZSQW010000027.1:0-3669 GCA_964609055.1 uncultured Candidatus Peribacteria bacterium | reverse complement strand
AAAAACAGGGTACCCACAAGAGGCACCCCTACAAAAAATAAAAACAATATATTTTTGATGATGAACTCCTTGAGTTTTAAAAGTAGAACAATTTGAAAAAATATTAAATACAATAAAAAATAAATACACTTTAGAAGAAAATTGTGAAATAACTATTGAAACTACTCCAGATAAAATTAATAAAGAAAATTTAATTTGATGGAAAAAATTATGAGTAAATAGAATTTCAATGTGAATTCAGACATTAAATGAAAAAAGTTTAAAAGAAATATGAAGATGAAATAAATGAGATATAAATAATGCTTTAGAAAAATTTAAAAAATATAATTTAATTAAAAATATTTCAGTAGATTTTATAATCTGACTTCCTTATGTAAAATCTTGAGAAATATTAGAAAATATGAAGTTTATTTTAAATAAATACAAATTTATAAAACATATTTCAGTTTATATGCTGGAAGATTATTATTCTCCTGATAAAATCATAGAAACTAAATATGATAATATTACTTATCCAAATAAGTGGGAAAAACAGGGAATTAAAGATGAAGAGTATTTATGAGAATATTCTAGTATTAAAAAATATTTAACAGAAAACTGATTTAATAAATATGAAATTTCTAATTATTGAAAGCCTTGATTTGAATGTAAACATAATATTTGATATTGGAAACATAATGAAATATTAGCTTTCTGATTATGAGCTTTTTGATATGTAAATAATGTTAGATATGCAAATTCAGAGAATTTTAAAAATTATTATGCTTGAGAAAAAATATTTGAAAATAAACTAAATAAAGAAGATATTTTTTTAGAAAAAGTAATGTTCCAATTAAGAACTTCTTGAATTGAAGAAAATACTTATAAAAAATTAGATACAAAAAAAATAGATTATTTTATAAAAAATAACTATTTAGAATTCAGCTTCTCAACAAAGGGCTTTAGCCCTTTGCTTAAATTAACTGATAAATGAGTTTTGGTTATGGATTATATTTTAAAAGAAATTATTTAGAACTTAATTCTTCTTTTAAATGTTTGAATAAATTATTTATTAAATCATCTAGATTTTCATAATCTTCTCTTTCAAAAATAAATTGATCAGAATCTAGGTTAGCTATTAATTTAGCATTAAATAAATCTTTTTTATTTTTTTCAACAGTAATTTCAATAGTTCCTTCAGCATCTTTTTTATCTTCATATTTTTTAAGATAAGCACTTACTTTGTGGTCTAAATTTTCTTTTACTAATCTTTCTACAACTTCTTTAGCTGATTCAAATACATGTAATATTATTTTAATTTCCATATTTTTATTTTTATATTTTAAAATTAAGTTAATTTATAACTTAAAAATAGTTTATCATATTTTAATTATTAATCAAGAAAAAGATTGAAAAAATTTTTTTTTTAAATATAATGAGGAAAATTAAGGAAGACTTATTATATCTCTTTCTGTATCTTACTCTTTTATAAAGAGCAAGAAAGCACATAATTAACTAAAATATAAAAATGGAATATGAAATGGTAATTGGACTTGAAGTTCATGTGAGAGTTAAATCAAAAACTAAAATGTTTTGTAATTGTAAAAATGCTGTAGCTTTAGCTCCTGAGCCAAATATGAATATTTGTCCTATTTGTTCTGGTTTTCCTGGAATGCTTCCACAATTAAATGAAGAAGTTGTAAGGCTGTGACTTTTATGATGAATGATGATGAATTGTAAAATTAACAAAGTTTCTAGGTTTGATAGAAAATCTTATTATTATCCTGATAGTCCAAATGCTTTTCAAACAACTCAATTATTTGATCCAATAGTTGGAGCTGGAACTGTAAAAACTCTTGTAAATGGTGAAGAAAAAAATTTTTGAATTCATCATATGCATTTAGAAAATGATGCTGGTAAATTAAGTCATTGAGGTTGAAAAACTTTAATTGATTTTAATAGAGCAGGTTCTCCTTTGATGGAAATTGTAACTGATCCAGTTTTTCAAAATAGTGAAGATGCTGTAGAATTTTTAAGAGAAATTCAAAAATTAATGAGAGCAGTTGGAGTAAGTGATGCTGATATGGATAAAGGTCAAATGAGATGTGATGTAAATCTTTCAATTAGACCAGCCTGACAAACAGAATTTGGAATAAGAACAGAACATAAAAATATAAATTCATTTTGAGCAGTTTCAAGAGTAATAGCTTCAGAATATAAAAGGCAATTAAAAATAATAAAAGCCTGAGGAGTAATTGATCAAGAAACTAGAGGTTGGGATGATGATTCTGGAAAATCTTCAAGCCTAAGATCAAAAGAAAATGCTATGGATTATAGATATTTTCCAGAACCAGATTTATTGCCACTTATTTTAAGTGATGAATTTATTGAAGAAACTAAAAAATTAGTAGTAGAATTTCCAATAGAAAGAAGAATTAGATATTTAAATACTCATAAATTGCAAGAAGATGATGCTAGATTATTAACTGCTGATTATGAATTATCTAATTATTTTGAAGAATTATTCAAAGAAACTTGAGATGCTAAAAAATCTTGTAGTTATATTACAACAATATTATTAGCACTTATTAAAGAATCTGATGAAGAAATAAAAATTTCAGACTTAAAATTTGATGTTTCTCAGTTAGCAAAAGTAATAAATTTAGTAAATAAAGATGAACTTTCTTCAACTAATTCTAAATTAGTAATAGAAGAATTATTTAATAATGGTTGAAATGCTGATGAAATTATAGATTCAAAAAAACTTAGACAAAAAAATGATTTATGAGCTTTAGAAACAATTGTTGATGAAGTTATAAAAAATAATTCTAAACAAGTAGAAGATTATAAATGAGGAAATGAAAATATATTTTGATTTTTTGTAGGACAATGTATGAAAGCAAGTAGAGGACAATGAAATCCAAAAATATTCAATGAAATGTTGAAGAAGAAATTGGGGTAAAATATTTAAAAAAGATGTTTCTTTGAAACATCTTTTTTCTAGATTAAACAAAGTTTAGTTTTTTTGTCCTTTATTTTTTGCTATATAAAAATATATATGCTATTATTATTTTATAATAATAAATTTAAAAACAAAAACAAAATATGATTTTAAAAAAAATAAAGGACATTTTTATAAAAAATAGAAAAAAAATACTACTTTTTAGTTTTTTTATAATTTTTGTTTTATCAATATGAGATAATGTTTTTGCAGAAGAAAAAGAAGAAGCAGATATGTTAATACAAGGTCTTAATTTTTTACTAACTGTAGCCTCTAGTTTTATAGCAATGTTAACTGCATTAGTATCATTACTTTTAAGTCCTGGTTGGATTAATGGAACTATTTTTGGTTTTGATATTTATTTAAAAGAAATTTGGGTACTTATTTCTAATATAGTATATTTTATTTTTGCATTTATTCTTATTGCTATTTCATTTATGAATATAATAGGAAGCTGAGGTGGTATGTGGGAATTAAAAAGTTCATTACCAAAATTTGTAATTTGAGTAATTATGGTTCCCTTTACTTGGTTTTTTGTACAATTTATACTATCAATATCAGCAATTCTTACAGTAGCAGTTTTAAGTTTACCATATGAAACAATGAATTGAAATAATGCTTTTAATAGATTTAAAGAAATTGAAGTATGTAATACTCATGTAATAAATTTAACAAAAAAAGAAACAGAT